>NZ_JADPMR010000005.1 GCF_015686695.1 Vibrio nitrifigilis
TTTCGACTGGGACAAGTCATCAACCAACTCTTCCATATTGTCTAGTATACGAATCGCTCGATTAAATACACGTTGACCATCTCGGTGAGCACACTCGCCGAGTCGTTCTATGTAACAGCCGAGTATTGAGCGTTTTTCGAGAATTTGAATCCGTTTACCTCACATAAGCAGGAGAGACACCCAGCTCATCCGCCGCCATAGCAAAACTTTCTTGGCGAACGACAGTGATTAACACATTAAGATCTTGAGGGAGGCGGAAAGTTATCCCGCACAGAAATTTGCGATTTCATCAATATACAGTGTACGTATACACCCTTTCCTAAACGATAACATGAATAGCGATATAGTATCTGATTCACGCTGAAAGGGTTAAATTACTTTGGTTATACCTACAATTGTGCAAGTGTTTCAGTTAATTTCAAACTTATCCACCAGCTCAACATTCACTGTTTCGCCATTAGCGATCTTTTTCGCAATATACAAAGCCGTCGTAAACGAATAGGGTTGCTCTAGCACCAACTGCTCGTTATTTTGGTTAAGCACACTTCAATGATAGGCGAAGGGAACGCCCATAAATGCAGCAAATAGGCACCGAGTTGCTCCGAATTGGTATTAAATAGGTGCTCTTCTAAATGGCGAAATCATGTTTTTCACCACCAGAGGTTAAATACTTTTTCATTAGTTCTGGCAAAATTAAGGTGCGAACAAATTCACCTATTTGATGTAAAACACCGATGAGAAACCCTGTATTGCTCTCTCCTTCCTTGGGGGCGAGTTTTGCCGTAAGGTTCGCAACAATTAAACTGTGTTTGGCGTAAGTTTTCTAACGCTTTACTGGGTTTATGTTTATCCCCCACATAAGTTCCAGCATGGCAACAATATTTACCACTATTTGGGTTCCGAGACGATTCAGCGCACCTTCAACACTGTTTATTTCGCTCTTGCCACGAAAAATGGCATTGTTGGCGATCTGAATTATTTGGCACATATCGCGGGGTCGTTTTGAATAACATCAGCGAGATCTTGGATTGAAGACTGCTCATCTTCGAGCATCACTTTTTTTTTTGGTACAAGTCTAGTGTTACCGGAAGTGAGGTTATTGTCCCAATAGCATTTTGAATCAGACGATCCGGAAAACGTTCTAACATGTTAGAAATACGTTGAATTCCGCTTTCAGCATCGATGTAATCGCAAGGCTTCATAAAATCTTGATGGGCATAAAACCCCGCCTCTTACTGTCATTTGTGGGTCAGCGTACCCAGAAAGTGAGGCACGTATTATCCAAGGGTATTTTTTGACTGACCTCTTCCAACAACTGCGAACCATCCATTTGCGGCATCATCATGTCCGAATATCAAATCACACTCTTCATAGGCCAGCTTTTCTAATGCTTCTTTACCGCTATTTGCCGTTATTTCTGAGCAGTGTCCGCGCTAAATAATGCTCGACGTAACCCATTTAAAACGAGTTGATCATCATCCACTAATAAGATTTTCATCCACTTTATCCCTCGTCTGGTGACCATCGTTAATTATAAGAGGGCGTTTTTTATCGTGAAGGTGGTTTTACTCCCACTTGAGATTTCTACGTTTATATCTCCGTTATGTTATCAACAATTGTCGAGTAAACATGACTTAATCCCTGCCCCAGAACCTTGACACCCACCTCTCTTGGGGGTAAAAAGGGATCAAATATTCTATCAATAATGTCCTCGCGGTATTTCCTGACCCCATTATACACGTAATGGTATAACAGCATGATGCTTTGAACGCCAGGGTCTTGTGAGTGTGATAACCCCTTGAAAATCTGTACGATTCGTTTTTTGATCCTCATCGCATGAATCCCGCAGTTCGACAGCAAATTCAACACCACTTGGTTGAATAAATCTCGGTAACATGGAACCGAGCTTAACTCATCACTCAATGTCCGTATTCACAACAGCTTTACCATTCCATTGAGAGCTTCCACCGTAATCGTTGCACGAATTGCTTCGGTTAATCAATATATTGTCAGCGGCGTTCTTCACTGGGATTAGTGAACGATTTCATCGCCTTGACGATACTGTTGACTTGCTTCATCCCATCCAGTGACTGCTCAACCGCTTGAGGTACTTCTTCGATAATAAACTTCAATTCTGGATCATTAAGGAGTGAAATCACTCTGTTTTGATAAGTGTGTGGATTCTTGAATGTCACGTTCACTCGGTTGTAATAATCGATGCGTGTGTAACAGCCGTTTCAAATCCTTCTTTCAAAAAGGTGATGTTATTTGTCACGTATTGGGCTGGAGAATTTATCTCATGAGCAACACCCGCCGATAGCTGGCCAATAGATTCCATCTTGTGCGTGCGCCGTAATTGTTGCTCTAACGACAACTGTTCAGTGATATCACGAATCAAAAGCGTGAATAACGCGTTATTCCCCTCTTGAACACTCATTCGCGACAAAGTAAATTCGCATGGGAATTGGGTTCCTTGATAAGTCATCGCCATGGTACGAATATGGCTTAAGTCGCTTAAACCACTGTAAGTTGGGCTAACCATATTGTTGATATCAAAGCTTGGTAAGATGGCTCTTAACCGCAATTTACTGATGGGGACATTCGTCAATCCAAGCAATGTTTGCCCTACTGGATTAATACTCAGCACATCGCCTTGACTATTAATAATCAGCAATCCATCCATAAAACTATCGATGATGTCCTTTTCTCTCGACACCAACCGCTCTGTTACTTCTGAATCCTGCTGAATTTGCGATAACGTGGTCAGACTAAATAAAATCATCAGGATGAAAAAGGCCATCACCAATGCGGTCATGGCGATCGCATCATTGTGAAAATGGATCACATTACCTTTAACAAGATCGCCTGAAACATGGAATTGCAAAGAAAACAGCGCGGTATAAGGCAAAATGAAAATAGCCCCACCAAGAATACCGCCAATAACCACTCGCGACCTTAACGTCTGATGAGCCCGATTAGAAATTAACGACAACGAAATGGCTGTCAGCAGAAAGGTGCCACCTAGAGAGGTCAATAAACCACGTATGTCAATGTCACCTTCACCGGGCAATTCCAGCGCTTGTCTCGCTGCCAAAAGCATAGCGACCATACCGGACGTAAAGATAAACGCAGCAAATATGGTATCTGACAAAGTTCGTTGCTCTTGCTGCAATAAGCCAAAGGTAAGCCAAGAACTAATGATCGGCATAATAATCGAAGCAAAGAGTAAAATGGGGTGAAACTGAACATTAATAGGTACATCGATCGCAAGTAAACAAATATATTGTGTTACCCAAATTCCGGTGCCTAATAACACACTACTGATAAGACGCCATTTCGGTAAGGTATTCATATGTTTGGTTATCCAAGCACCTTGTAAAATGCTTAAACCACCAAAAGCGGCAAGAACAGATAACAGTAATGAAATTAATACCAAATATTGATTAAAGTGCCATTCCAAAGGGACGATCTGTGCACTATTCAAAGCCTGTTCATGCCATAATTCCACACCATGCTCCTCATCGCTAAAAGCGGGTTACGCCCTAAGACTAAGCGTTGATAAAAAACACAATAATAAGTCAGACAAGTGTAGTACAAGATCGCGAAGATCAACTCGGCCTACCGACGATCTTTTCCCACCGCCCTTACAGACAAAAACTCGCTTAAATGTAGCGCATATGTTATAAATCCGCACAATTAGAAACATTGAGATTGTAAGTTGTTAACAAGCAAGCAAATTCACAAGCATCAAAATAGATGGGTATGGCTACCAATTTGCGCCATTCTCCTTTTATATATAGCGCCTGTGGTCTCAATGGTTACCACCCTCTCTAGCGCGCATCAATGTGCTGAATACCAACAGCAAAAGGCAATACACCTCACGGTATCTAAGACCTCGATGACAATGCAGACCGACCATCATCAAGGTTGGTGTCATTACTGCGATTTACAAAGCACATTACACGCCGCTTTTTTCCACTACCCCACTATAAAATACTCCGCGCCGATAGTGCGGGTTAGCTCACTGGCAACAGTACATTCTCTCCCCGCCCAAGCCCCCCAATATCGCTATCGTTCTAGAGCCCCCCCCCCCCCCGCCACACAATTTTGTATAACTAGGCCTTTAGCCTAGTCAGCATTAACTGGCACAGGTATCTCAATGGAATTTGAGACAGACCAACTCACCTAGCCACTTGGCTAGCATTCAATCAAATTGGCTTAACGACACTTTGATCAAAAGTGCCGTGATTTCGCCTATGCATAAATAATGAATCGCTCAAAATGAACCAGCACTCTGATTTGATAGCGTTTATACGCCGCCTACATTTTTATATTGGCTTTTTTATTGGCCCATTTATTTTTATCGCCGCCTTAACGGGCACCTTGTATGTACTAACACCACAATTGGAAGGTTGGGTGTATCATCATGAATTAACCGCCCCAGCTCAAGGCAAGGTTCAACCACTTAGCACACAAGTCAATGCAGCACTGCAGTCGCTTGATAAACCATTAACTATTAAGTCTGTTCGTCCGGCGCCTCAGCCCGGAGATACCACACGAGTACTCTTTCGTGACCCTACGTTAACAAAATATCGAGCCCGTACCGTGTTTGTTGATCCCGTATCGCTTGAAATACGTGGAACGTTAGCCAGTTATGGTACAAGTGGTGTATTGCCGCTGCGAATTGCCATTGATTTTATGCACAAAGATTTATTGCTTGGTGATGTCGGAAGGTATTACAGTGAATTAGCAGCCTCTTGGATGTGGATAGCCGCATTGGGTGGCATTATCTTGTGGTGGCGACAGAAGGCCCCCAAACGTCGCACTAAGTTCAACACCTATGCCCGTCATCGTCATAATCACAGCCGAATCGGTATATGGATAAGCCTTGGACTCCTGTTCTTTTCTGCAACGGGATTAACTTGGTCTAAATGGGCCGGCGCTAATATCGCCCAATGGCGTCACACCATCGGTTGGGTAACTCCTACTCCTAGCCGTCACATCCCACAGGCTAAAGCCGTACCAGTGACGATTCAAACGGAAAAGTTTGATGAAATACAGGCAACAGCGCGACATTTTGGTATTGATGCCAATAAAATTGAGATCGTTCCAGCCTACCAAAAGAACCAAGCATGGATGGTAAAAGAGATTGATCGTCGTTGGCCAACACAAGTCGATTCAGTCGCAATTAATCCACAAAATTTGTCAGTGATCAGCCATGCCGAGTTTGAGAAATTCCCTCTAGTCGCCAAGCTAATTCGCTGGGGTATCGATGCCCATATGGGCGTTCTTTTTGGCCTGATAAATCAGATCATTTTGGCTCTGTTTGGCATTTCTCTTTGCTGTATTATCGTTTTCGGCTACGCCATGTGGTGGAAAAAACGACCACAAGCCGGCAATGGTTTTACACCATTACGTCAAGCTTGGGCTCCACTTTCAATACCAATAAAGTGTCTGATTGCGTTAACAACTTTGGTATTAAGTTTGGCACTTCCAGTGCTTGGAATCAGCGTGATTTTATTTTGTGTTTTTGATGTTATTCGGTGGCAGTTAACGTCTGTTAGGGCTGAGCTAGTTTAATATCATGAGCTGTGACAAAAAAAAGGCACATTAAGTGCCTTTTCTTATGTTAAGAATAAGTGATAAATATCGCATTTGTGGTGTGTGTCAATGTAAACAGCATTAATAAATTCGTAACCACTTGTTACTGGTTTTGATGGTGGTATATTGACTTGAAGTTCCTGCAGCAAATTTTGACGTAGAACAAAAAGCAGCAGTGAATTTACCCACATGAAACACAGACTCGATGCTCTTACTTCCTCCGAAACAACATCCGGCGGTTTTCATAGTTGAACATCATTATATTTAGCGATTGATTATTGCATCGCTTTTTGACGTGTGTCTTACGGGTAAGTTTGGACAAAAAAAGTAGCGGACAGGTTTAATTCGAACATTAGCAAGTGAAGAGATGTAATCCCCAATGAAAAATGTAACTGGTCATAATGGATTGAACCAGCAAGATTCTGACGCAAAGGAAGACGAGCTGGCAGACGTAGTTCTTATCGGTGGCGGCATAATGAGCGCAACCTTAGGAACTTTGTTAAAACAATTAGAACCTAATTGGAAAATTGAATTATTCGAACGACTAGGCGATGTTGCTCTCGAAAGTTCAAACGGCTGGAATAACGCTGGTACTGGTCATTCTGCGTTGGCTGAGGCTAACTACACCCCTGAACAGAAAGATGGTCAGATCAATATTGATAAAGCCATCGCTATTTATGAACAATTCCAAATATCTCGTCAATTTTGGGCCTATTTAACCGAGCAAGGTTGGCTGAATAATCCATCTGAATTTATCACCAGTGTCCCACACATGAGCTTCGTTTGGGGCGACGATAATGTGAACTTTTTACGCAAGCGTTATCAAGCACTTCACCGTAGCCCACTTTTTGATGGTATGGCTTACTCTGAAGATCCAGAACAAATTGCTTCATGGATTCCAGAAGTGATGGCTGGGCGCGATCCAAAGCAAACCATCGCTGCGACTCGTATGCGCATCGGCACTGATGTAAACTTCGGTGAACTCACTCGCCAAATGATCACCCAACTAAAAGATAGTGCTGGCTTTAACTTACATCTCAATCACGAAGTTCGCGATATTGAACGTTTAGCAGATGGCTCATGGTCGATAGCCGTTGCGGATGGTAACCAACATAACCAAGTTCGCATAGTTAAAGCCAAACATGTCTTCATTGGTGCCGGCGGCGCTTCATTACGCCTACTACAAAAATCTGGCATTCCTGAAGCGAAAAATTACGCAGGATTTCCAGTTGGCGGACAATTTTTAGTCACAACGAATCCTGACGTTGTGCAAGCACACAGCGCGAAAGTCTACGGCAAAGCTTCTGTTGGCGCACCACCAATGTCCGTACCACATATTGATACTCGAGTTATTGATGGCAAGCGTATGTTGTTGTTTGGGCCCTTCGCGAGCTTTTCCAGCAAGTTCCTTAAAAATGGTTCTCTGACCGACCTGTTCAAATCATTAACGCCATACAACATGGTTCCCATGGCTCAAGTTGGCGTACATAATTTCAACTTAGTCAAATACTTAGTTGGGCAACTACGTCAAAGCGATGCTGATCGTCACCAAGCACTGTGTGACTTTTTCCCACAAGCTAAAGCCAATGATTGGACACTATGCCAAGCAGGTCAACGCGTACAAATCATTAAAAAAGAGCCTGGGAAAGGTGGCCAACTACGTTTAGGTACCGAGTTAGTAAGTTCTAGCGATGGTAGTTTAACCGCGTTGCTCGGCGCATCACCTGGCGCATCGACTTCTGCTGCGATTATGCTTAATTTGCTTCAGCAATGTTTTGGTGAACAGATGGCAAGTGATTCATGGCAAAGCAAGATCCAAGAAATGATTCCATCATTTGGTCGTTCCTTGCATGATGATCCAGAACTCAACCAACAAGTTCTACGCCAAACCAGTGAGGTACTTGGATTAGAGCACCATCTTGGCGAGCTTGATACTGCAGAAGAACAACCATCTGAAGCGCAACCTGACAGCCATATTCAATACGCTTAAAGCCTAGCTTTCTATACCTTATACCCAAGTAACCTTGTTACTTGGGTATAAACCATATCAATAGTATTTGGGGTTAATCATACTTAGTGGCAATGGTAGGTTTTTCTATCATTAAATTGGCAATCATCTCCCCCTTTATTCTTCTAATTTTATCCCCATATCTTCCTTAACAACTTACACAGAGTTACGGTTTCTTACGACTCTCTGTGGCTACTCACAAAATCTCTATAAGGAGGCGACGTGGCTCAGCTATTCACACCTATCTCATTTGGCCCACTGACAGCCAATAACCGAATCATCATTGCACCTATGTGTATGTACTCTGCTGAAAACGGAGTCGTAAGACCATGGCATGAGCAACACTACGGAACTCTTGCCCAATCCGGTGCAGGATTGCTTATTGTTGAAGCCAGCGCCGTTGCTCCTGAAGGACGGATATCCTACGCAGACGCAGGCATTTGGAACGAAGAATGCCAAACGGCATGGCAGCATGTCGTGGAAAATGTCGGCCGCTACTCCTCAACCCCGCTCGTAATGCAACTCGCCCATGCTGGTCGTAAAGCGTCAACAGACAAGCCATGGAACAACAATGGCGCGCCTATCGCACCAACAGATGAAAATGGCTGGCAAACAGTAGCGCCAAGCGCTGTTCCTTTCGCGGCAACAGATCCAACGCCTAGAGCATTAAACACCGACGAAATTGATACCATCATTAATCAGTTTGTTGCGGGTGCAAAACGCGCTCTAGCTGCTGGTTTTAAAGGCGTTGAAATTCATGCTGCTCATGGCTATTTATTGCATCAATTCCTATCTCCAATTAGTAACCAACGTAATGATGAATTTGGCGGCTCCCTCGAAAATCGGATGCGTTTAACATTGGCCGTATTTGATGCGATTAAATCAGCAGTACCTGAAGAGTTTATGGTGGGTATTCGTATTAGTGCCACAGACTGGGCAGACAACGGTTGGGATGTGGAACAAAGCATCGAGTTGGCAAAAGCATTGGATAAACGCGGTTGTCACTATATTCACGTATCTAGCGGTGGTTTAACTGAGCATCAGCAAATCCAGGTTGGCCCGAACTACCAAGTCCCCTTCTCCGAGCAAATTAAAGCAGCAGTTGAAATGCCGGTCATTGCCGTTGGTCTTATCACTGATGCGAAGCAAGCAGAACAGATTCTTGTAGAAGATAAAGCCGACGCGATAGGCTTAGCTCGTGGTATTTTGTATGACCCACGTTGGCCATGGCATGCGGCGGCAGAATTAGGCGCGACCATTTCGGTGAGCCCACAATACTTACGCTGTCAGCCTCATGGATTAAAAGAGCTACTGACACGCTAATTAATGGATTCTTAGGACAAGACTCTCAGGTTACTGAGAGTCTTTTTATCTATGAAACAACCCAACCATTGACTAGTTGAGCTGACGATAAATCTGGCAAAGGCTGTTTTTCAACAGCTGTTGGTAGGGCTGACCACAACGAGACCTAAATCCCTTTTTCTGCTCGGTTTTATATTCAGACAAACGCAATAAAACAATATACTCTTCAAACATGGACGCTACTTTGTAATATTGTTTGTGTGACAATACATCTTGTAGACTTTCCAGCTCTAGCAATGTGATACGGTGACTCGGTGATGAAAAATCACGAGTTCGTAAACAACTGATTATTTTACTTCTGATAGAAGAAACGGCAAAACTTGCCTGCTTTTTCTTACTACCCATTAACCAGCCAATACTCATCGAAACCGCAGCTAAAACTGTCATAGCAACTCCCAAAACAGTGAAAGTTAAACTCATATTTTGAGCATAGCAGTGGTTTATGACAGTCTAAATTCAAGTTGCCAAAGTATGATATAGATCACTTATAAATGAATAAAACTGTGGGCAATTATGACAGCATTTTGAAAAAAAAGTGGAAGTTATTCACGTCAGAAAAGAGTATGATCAACTTTAAATTTAAGTAATTAAATTGAACATTAATGTTTGATTAAACAAGCAGTTATTATAATTTTATCAGTTTCATCTTATGTTAATGCTCATCAACACCCATGAGACACCTCAATGTTACGTATTTTATCCATCATTCTAGGAATCAGTTTAGTTCTAACTGGTTGTGTCCAAACGAATAATAAGGCCACCCCATCATCCGATGAATTAGCGATACAGCAAGTCAACGCCAATATGTATATTGGTGACTTTGGTAAACGCTTAGATAGTTTAACCTATGAATTCCAACACCCGGTCAATATAAATCATTTCGAAGGAATGCGCTTTATCGTCCATGCTATCTTTAGTGCCACAAATGACACTCCATCGACGGTATCCAAAGCCATCAAGGTGACAAGTGTTAAAGTCCATGGGAAAAATCTTACGATCGGTTTATCAGACTTTGATACACAAAACTTGGAGCGTCTCCAAATCGACAGTTCCGTTAAGGCTCTTAGCACTTCTCAATTGAACTATTACACTAAGATTCGTACTGTTGATGAATTCAAACACCACACCTTTACAGCAAAAGATGGTACAACACTTTCATATTGGCTCTACCTACCCAATAGTCAATCACCGACTCCGCTTATGGTGTGGGAACATGGTGGAGGTGAAGTGCTCAAATCGTCTTATCCACGTGCTAACTTAGAAGCGAATCGCGGTGCCACCACTTGGATAGAGCACCACGAAAAAACAGCGGTTTTGTCGGTTCAATATCCAGAAAATTACAGTTTTGGTATTGCTGATGTTCCCGACCAATTTGAACAAATGCAGCGTTATAACACAGCAAAGTATGAACTCATCCAAACTCTTATTAAGAGTGGTGAAGTCACACCAAACCGCGTTTATATTTCAGGAGCATCTTCTGGCGGTGGCGCAGCTTTACGCTTCATCATGCAATATCCAAAACTGTTTGCTGCCGCGCTGGTGATTGCACCAAAAGATACGATCGTCCCATTGTCAGATCGTTATGATTTAGCATACAAATTTAATGCGGGCCCAAATGCGTTACGTTTGAGCCAAGCTGAATATGAATCAAGCTATCAGGAAATGGAAAACGCACTTTCTGACAGCGATATTACCTCAGTACCAATGTGGTTCGCGCATGCTCTCAACGATCATATCTGTACACGTTACACCTCGACGATGATGTACGATATTTTGAAACGTAAAGGGGCGAAAAACATCCATATCACCTTATATAGTGATGACATTATGCATGCTTATAACACACCTTATAATCATTTTTCTTGGGTACCAACACTGGATAATGCCCGGATTATTAATTGGGTTTATGCACAGCGCCGTCCATAAATTGAATAAAAAAGAGCCGCAATCAGATTGAGGCTCTTTTTTATGAATTACTAGTACTGACTAGAATTAAACGCCAGCGCGTTTTAACAAGCCAGCCATTAAAGGTGAACTTGCTTTCACTTGCTTAGATTTTTGCGTCAGTGTGTTAGCTAGGCCAGTATCGCCAATATTTTTTGCGATGTGAGCCATAGAGTGATAGAAACTCGTTGCCGATTTCTTTTGGCTAACTTGCTGAAGTGGCGTTAATAGTTTCGCCATATCATTACCGCTCATACCTTGTTTAGTCCGCGTAAGCTTCTACAGAATCGAGCAGCTTATCTAAATCGACCATTGCTTCGGTATTTTCAGTAGTACCAAGCTTTTTCATCTCTTTCATGTTACGGCGGCGAATTTGCGCAATAACAAAACGTGGTGTATTCAGTTTTTTCACCACAAAATTAACCAGCAGCAATCACTAAAATGATACCGCCAATTGAATACCCCCAGCCGGAATTTAACGTGTCTAACACGGTTTGCATTACAGGCGCCGGGTATCGGCTACGTTTGTTGATACATCAGACATCAATCATTCCAACCTTAAAATTCTTTAAATAGTTCGTCCAACAATTTAAATTGCTTTGGATATAGCGACAATGCGTTAATCAGAAGTGCAGCAATTTAATTTGACTGTTTTTCCCATTACAGTGGGAGTGGCAACGAAAGGCCAATTGCATTGAGCAAATCACTTATTCGCTACAACTTCGACTATAGAGGGCTTATCAGTGTCCAACACATTGGTGATTAATACATAAAAATATCATTAATCAGATCAATAGAGGAGTTCAGCCTCTAAATGAAGACCTTCTACGTTATATGGGGACACACTCTAACAAATCCAATTGAAAAACCCAGCTTATTAGTATAAACAACGATATTGTTGTCAGTAACATAAGGTTTTCTACCTAAGCGGTCTAATTATCCATAACTTGAGTACTAGGAAAACAAATTTAGTCGCACGTTACGACACCAAAATAGGCCCCCAAGGAATGGCCTCGGGCGCTAGTTTTCAACGGATTTTATTGACGATTTGTTCACTTTCTTCTTGCCAGCGTTTGCTGGTTTCGCCACTTTTTGATGACGTGGTTTCCGTTTTAAGTCATCGGCTAATCGCTGTTCTAATTCAACTAAACGTACCAGAAGTGCTTCTTCATCAACGAGTTCATAGTCAGTCTGACTTATGTGATCGTGCGATTCACTAGGCTTACTGGACGGTTTAACCGCTGTATCTAGGTGGGAATAAGCTTCGTTAACGTCCAAATATTCACATAACTTGTTATCAACAATAACCCAGAACCGAGTACAACAGGTTTCAATAAGTCGGCGATCATGACTGACCAACAAAACACCACCGGCAAAATGCGATAAGGTATCGGCAAGTTGTTCTTTACCCTCTAAATCAAGGTGGTTAGTCGGTTCATCAAGCATGAGAAGATGATATTGAGCCAACGACAATCCTGTAAACAACAATCTCGCTCGTTCACCGCCACTTAATTCACTGACCATTTGCTGGTGTCGTTCATAAGTAAAACCCGCATTAATCAGCGCTTGCTTACGCACATCATCACTGACATTCGCAAATGGTCGTAGAGCGTTATTTAATGACGCCTCACTACTCACTTGCTGTAACGATTGATCATAATAACCAATCCGACATTGGTCATGCAGGCTGACCTCATCAATCATGGGTTGTTGATAGTGCTGATATAAATGACGTAATAGCGTTGATTTTCCGCAACCATTTGCGCCCATGATAGCAATCCGATCACCACTTTTAACCTGCATAAAAGGAGCGACAAACAGTGGAATACAGCTCTGCTCAACACAAACATTCCACGTAGAAAATTCAACTAAACGATTCGCGGGCAAAGCATTACCCTTTAACGATAATATCCACGGCGTACCATCACTTAACTCAGTTTGCTGCTCGATTAAACGCGTTTTACGCCGTTGCATGGTTTTTGCTTTTCGAGCTAAATCTTCGTTATCGTAGGTTTTACCCCATTGAGCTAACCGTTTTGCACTTTGATCAAGGCGCTCAATCTCTTGCTGTTCACTAGCAAAACGTTGTTCGTCCGCGCAATCCTTGGCAGCTAACTGTTCTCTTGCTTGTGAGCAGGGTAAATCATAATAATACAGCGAGGAATCACGCATAATCCAAGTGGAATTAGTCACCTTGTCTAACAACACATCGTCGTGTGAAACCAAGACAAAACTGCCCTTCCATTGGGATAAAAATGATTCTAACCACAACATCGAGGGAAGATCTAAATGGTTACTTGGTTCATCAAGTAACAATAAATCTGGCTTTGTAATCACAGCCCTTGCCAGTAGTAAACGTATTTGCTGTCCACCGCTAAGTTGGTTTACAGTACGTTGATACTCGGCTTCGGCAAAACCTAAATCCGCTAATAGACACTCAGCTTGCCAGTGGTCAGTCGCTAATAAACGTTCTTGTAACGCTTCTAATACTGTACTTTGTAGAAGGTTTGCAGGTAAAGATTGTTCTACATATCCCAATAAGCAACGTTGTGACACTGAAACCTGACCTAGAGTTGCTTCTTGGCGACCACTTAATACTTTGATCAAGGTACTTTTACCGCAACCATTATGGCCAATCAGACCAATCTTTTCTCCTTGCGAGATAGTGACGCAAAGATCATTAAACAGCGGTGCATGGGAATAACAAACAGTTAATTGTTGGGTGGTTAAATAGGTACTCATAATAAACTCAAGAATTTTAGGCGTAAGCGCCCGTTGTCATTTGCTGACAATAATTCTCTGAGCTCGAGGGAAAGGAACTCTATGGGCTAATTTCTAGACGAAATAGGATAAATGATCATGACATTTTCGCTCAAGCTGAGATTATCGCAGCGCGATATTACAAACGCCTTGAGCGACATTAGTGCCATAAAAGTGTGGTTAATTTTACGAGTCCACATAACATACAGAACGCCTCCTTATTTTTCATTACTAGCGGTAAATCAAGTCTATACATAGTGACCTCAAGATACAGAGGTCAGAGCCTAATCGACGAACAGCGTTCAGAAGCGCAACTGGTCGACCCAATCAGATTCATCTCACGCTCATCTTTTTTAAATGACTCACTCACTACCAATAATTTTCGTAACTAAAATGACCAGGTTTACGACCGTAAATGCTTACGCAAACCTCTATTCTTTAACACTCGGTTGGTGTCACGGAATCATGTCAGGGTTACCGCACAAATAAATAAAGCTTTTGTCCCCTTCGATAGTTAACCCGGCCGTTGTTTCTAGAACACCAGATTCAATGAGTGCGGGAATGCGGCCGCCTTAAAGCTCCGTCTACTTTTTCTCGTGAGACAATGGGTATGTAGTGTAAACGCCCCCGCATAACGTTCCTGCAACTGATGAATATGATCGCGATAAACCAATTCTTTTTGCTTACGCACTGCATGAACTAACACGATGTTTTGATACGGCATTAAATGATCCTCTAGCATGGCTAAGTAAGGGCCAATTTCCAGTCCCTGTTGCTATCAACCATAGCTCTGAGCGTCTGGACGGATTTCTTCTGCTGTCATAAATCCAGACGGCTTTCACCGACATAAAACCGTGTCGCCAATATTAAGTCCATACAGTTTATTGGATAGTTCACCGTCAGGAAACGGTAATAATTAAGAATTCCACTTGCGCAGTAGAAGGATGAGGGCGAGAGGGAGGATTGACGATTGAGTAGGCGCGACGAACCCACTCTCCTTGCTGATTACATAAACCAGTTTGGTGACTGCCCTGCAATATATGGGGCCACAGGCGCTTGAATTGTCAGTGAAAATTTCGTTTTCAGTCCAGTCAATACGGTGGGTCACTTTCCCGGCCACTAAACTATGTGGATGCATATTAAACCTCCTCATATGGTGACAATTTAAGGCTAACACGGCTAAAGACGTATCTCAAATCAGTGGTTAGCGTATAGAAAAAAGCCGAGCTTAAGCTCGGCTACCTATTCGAATCTATTTGCTGGGCTGACTATGATGCATATGTGCGATAGTATTCTTCTAAGCGGTTGTTGCCCTTTCGGTGGTGCTAACATGTCTCTAGACATGACCGTCATAAAAAACTCCAATGGACCATATGTGGAGCGACTGGTAAAAAAAGCGTGACATTCCCAATAACATGCCACGAGACCAGCTTGGAATATAAGTAATACGTGGCTCTTTACCTGCGTATTTAAACGCCAATTCAGCGATCTCTTTATGGGTCATTTGATCCGGGCCACCAGCAGTAATATGCATGCGAGGCGCATCTATGGCATCGACACAAATTTGCGCCATATCGGCACCATGGATTGGGTTAGACTTTAACTGACCGCCATCAAACAAAAACACCCGGCCATTTTCCGCCATATGATAAAGATCATCTAAATCACAAAACAATCCGTTCGGGCGAATCACTGAATACTCTAGTCCCGAGTTTTTCAGTTCATCAACAAACTTTTCTTTGGCTGCGCATACAGATACTTTGCGCAACTTATCTCCATCAAGCACGGAAACATAAATAAATTTACGCACCCCACTTCTTTTTGCTTCCTGCAATAAATTTAAATTGGCTTGAAAGTCTACATCCATATAGCTTAAGCCATCATTTTGGCGAGTAATGCCAATGGTGGAGATTACCGTATCAACGCCATCACAACACCCACTGATGGTATTCAGCTCAGTGACTTCTCCCACGTAAAGTTTGATCAGGATTCAGTCCCTTCTGCTGAAGTTTTTCTACATCGCGAACTAATGCCCTAAGTTGAAAGTTACGCTCTTGTAGCTCTCTTGCTACATAGCTGCCTAAATAGCCTGTGGCACCTGCCAGTAAAACCGTCTTTGCCATGGTGTTACCTCATGATCCATCAATAGTGACTCGTCTTCCTAGTAAGTCACAACGTTTCCTTGAGTGCAGCACGATGTGTGCAAACCAACTTTTCAATATCTCAATCTAGCGGGCGTCGAAAAAATATGCAACTTTATTCTTTGATCTTAATTCAAATCATTAGAATCACAATCGAGAGAGATAAAGACATTTTTACTGCCGTTATATACCTGTTGCATACCAACTGAAATTCTTTTATCACTTGTGCCTCGTGGTGCAAGCACTACTTTTTCGTTATTTGCGAGTGACTTATATTGATTGCATTGACCTGGAGACTTGATTGAAATAGTACTCACATGAACGCGGCTAAGCTGTTGCCAATTTCGCGTAGAGACTCGGCTAAGTACTACATCGAGATCTTTATTATTCAACGATGAAAAATTACTTACATAGACATCATTCAATAGCATATCCCGCAAGCTAGTGATTCGATTGATAGCGCCTAAGTCCTTAATTTCACCACCACTTAGCACGAGAGATTTTAATGCGGGTAACTGTTGGATACCTTTTAATGACAATGCACCTTTAAATGCGCATTGGAGATATTCTAATTGATCAGCACTGCTGACATGTGCCTCTTTCGCCATATAAGATACGCACTGTTCGAGCTTTGCATCTTGGAAGTGAAGTTGATCGATCGGAGTTTGATTCGCACCACTTGGTTGAGCAAATAGCATCGATACAATCAATAGTGGAGTTTTCACCGGGCTAGTCCTTATTCATACTTACCCAATAAACTTAGCAAATAAGGGACTGTAGAAGGTAATATCTAGGTAAAAATGCTAATTGGAATGTTCAATCGCAGAATATTTCGTCATAACCGCGCTTAATTATCTTTCGTTTCCGTTTCACAAAATATCGACGTGCGATTACGACCATGTTGCTTACTGACGTATAGTGCTTGATCGCATACAAAGTAATTGTTCTGCGGTTATGGCAGCACTAGGCACGACAAACGCTTGTCCGATACTCACTGTAACCACCTTGGCTGCGTCGGAAGATTCATGTTCAATATTCAAATCTCGGACTGCTTGTAAAATATTATTCGCGCAGATAGTTGCCCCTTCTTCATCAGTAAATGGCAATAGGCAGCAAAATTCTTCGCCGCCGTAACGACAACAAATATCTGACGTGCGACGCACTGATGACTGCAACGCTTTTCCTACCAATTTCAGACATTCGTCCCCAGCAATATGCCCATAGGTATCGTTATAACGTTTGAAATAATCAACATCCACCATCAGCAAAGCAAGCGGCTTATGCTCTCTTTGACATAGGTTCCAATCACCTTTTAATGCCTGATCGAAACGGCGCCGATTGGCTAAGCCCGTTAGGCCATCAATCAATACCATATCTCGCATGATGTCCATTTGCAGCTTAAGCGTCAGGTGGGTCATGACTCGAGCTCGCACAATCAGTGGGTTAAAAGGTTTGGTAATGAAATCCACCGCCCCCACTTCAAAGCATGAGCCTCGACGTTTATCTTCCGTTTCGGCCGTCACAAATAT
>NZ_JADPMR010000006.1 GCF_015686695.1 Vibrio nitrifigilis
GTGAACTTCATCGCATTACTAATGACATTCCACAAAACTTGACGTAAACGAGTCGCATCCACCTCAATAATTTTAGGTAAATCAGTCAAACGTTCCAGATCAAATCGTAACCCTTTTTGTTCCGCCATTAACGCAGAAAGGCTTTCTAACTCAACAACGAACTCTTCAAAATCGAGTGGTGCCGGAAGGAGTTCTAATTTACGGCGGTCAAATTTATCCATATCAATAATATCGTTAAAGATATTACCGAGCGTGACAGCACTGACATTGATAGTTTGCATCTGTTTACGCTGTTCTTGAGTTAATGTCGTATCCAGCAGCATACGGCTCAAACCAACGATACCATTAAGTGGTGTGCGTAATTCATGACTGATAGTGGAAATAAAAGTGGTTTTATCTCGGCTGGCCTTTTCTAAGGATTCTTCATGACGTTTACGTTCAGTAATATCACGCCCAAATCCCACCAAACCTAAATGATCGCCTTCTTTGCTGTAAAAAGGCACTTTGCGTAATTCAAAATAGCTCTTACGACCATCTGGATACTCTAACCACTGTTCATACGTAAGAGGGCTATCGTTAGTAAAAACTTCTTGGTCTGTTTCTACAATTGATTGGGCAATCTCTTTGCGGTACACATCCCAAGGCGTTAAGCCCACTAATTCATGTTCGCTGCGCCCAGTGAGTTCTTCCATCGCACGGTTACAACCAGAAAAGACGCCATTAGCATTACGATAATAGATAAGGTCTGGAGATGCATCGATGAAAGAACGAAGTAACGCCGTTCTTTCTGCCAATTCAAGTTGCGTTTTTTCCCGCTGACGAACTTCCGCTTCTAAATCGATCATCGCCATTTCGCGAGCTTCTTCCGCTTTAATCCGCTCTTCGATTTCTTGGTTCAGTTTAACGATATTTTGCTGAAGCTTTTGATTAAGCACTTGGTCGCGGGCTCGCATATCTTTGAGCTTTGAAACCAATTTAGATAAACGTTGGCGTGACTCTTCTAGCTGATCAACCACGACAGAAAGAAAGTACACCGCCCACGGAGTAATAAGTAAACCAAAGAAGACCGAGCGCACGATATCGATATCGTCCACATGACCTTTTAAGGCGAGAGTTATACCAACCTGCACCACCACAGCTAAAGCAACCAGTGCTAGTGCTAATAATATAGAGAAACGCAATATGCCCAGCTTTACCAGCAAATCAACATAGTACTGGGCAAGGTTCTTCATCGGTTTCATTCAAGACTCCATAGGAATGAATTAGAGGCAGTTGACCTTAGCGCTAGTCTAGCGTGTTTCACCCCTATTCGTCAGTTTTATCAAACACAAACAGTTGAAATAAACCAAATATCATCAAGCAACTAGAAGAGGAAAATATAATTATGTTAATTAAGATCGAACCTAGATCACGTATTTTAACCATTAGATCGTTTCATTAAAAAATGAGCTATTTTTTTAAAATGTGAATTAGTTGCTAAATGACCTCATTGTTATTATTCGCGCCATGGAAAGCTCACAACATAGTGAGTACAAAACCGGAGACACTCCCATGACACGTGAAACAGTGATTAACGATTCTGTACAAGAAGCGATTGACCTAATTCAACAAGCTAAACAAGCACAACTTGTGCTAAAAACTTTCTCTCAAGAAAAAATCGATGCCATTGTAAAAAGCATGGCTGATGCGGCACTACGTGAAAGCATCCGTTTAGCCACTATGGCTGCAGAAGAAACTGGCTTCGGTAATGCTGGTTAGCTATCGCTGGTATTAGTTCTTTGGGTTGTAACCTTGCAACCTACAGCCACGCACGTAACCCTCTTCTTATGGGGTACGGCTATCACTCAGATGGTGAATGGATGCGTATTGGTCTGGTGATTGCGATTAGCAGCGGGATTATCTTTATGATCTCGGGCCTCCTTTGGTGGAGTATCTTAGGTGTAACAATCTAATCCTTATCTTCCAGATAACAAAAAGGAGCGCATGCGCTCCTTTTTTCATTGAAGTGTGATTATTTCACACGACCAACGTATTCTGCGCTACGTGTATCTACTTTAATCACTTCACCAATTTGGATGAATAGTGGAACGCGAACAACTGCGCCAGTAGATAGAGTTGCTGGTTTACCGCCAGT
>NZ_JADPMR010000007.1 GCF_015686695.1 Vibrio nitrifigilis
ACTTACCTGTGATTCGCCAGGTGTGCGATCGAGTGGGAGTGATGAAAATGGGCACATTGCTAGAAACTGCATCAACAGAGCAGTTGTTCACCAATCCACAGCATGAATACAGCCAGCACCTAATCTCTCTGATGCCGGAATTTACCGGTTTAAGAGAATCAGTTAAGGCCTCTTAATTGAGGTCTTAAGACACTCACGTGAGTGTAACACTTAGAAAATTATTAGATAAAAAAGCAAATACAAACAACTAGGGACACAATCCCGCATAAGGAGTTATGCAATGAAAACCATGAAAAGCAAGATAGCCTTGGCGCTGGTCGCTGCAGGCCTAAGTTTTGCTGCTTTAGCCGCAGATATTACCGTTGCTTATGATGCTGACCCAGTTTCTCTTGACCCTGAAGAGCAGCTATCTGGTGGTACGTTACAACTTTCACACATGGTATTTGATCCACTAGTTCGTTATACCAAGATATGCAATTTGAACCTCGCCTGGCTACAAGCTGGGAACGTATTAATAAAACAACGATGCGTTTCCACTTGCGTAAAGGGGTAAAATTCCACTCGGGTAACGACTTTACCGCAGACGATGTGGTGTGGACATTTAACCGTCTAAAAAACGTCACCAGATTTAAAGGTATCTTTGACCCATATAAAGAGATGGTGAAAGTGGATGATTACACTGTCGATCTCGTTACAAAAGGTCCATACCCTCTAGTTCTGCAAAACGCGACTTACATTTTCCCAATGGACAGCAAGTTCTATAGTGGCAAAACTAAAGATGGCAAAGATAAAAGTGCAATCGTAAAACACGGCAACTCATTTGCTTCAACTCATGTTTTCAGGGTACTGGTCCATTTGAGATTACTTACCGTGAGCAAGGTGTTAAAACTGAATTCAAACGTTTTCGATAATTACTGGGATAAAAAATCCAAGGGTAACGTAGACGATCTGACTTTGGTGCCAATTAAAGAAGATGCGACTCGTGTTGCTGGCGCTTCTATCTGGTGATGTAGACATGATTGCACCGGTTGCTCCTAGTGACCAACGCCGCGTTAAAACAGCCCCTGGTATTAACTTGGTGACCATGTCTGGTACTCGTATCATCTCTTTCCAATTGAATGAAGCGTCCAACCCTGCATTGAAAGATAAACGTGTTCGCCAAGCAATTGCTTACGCGATTAATAATGAAGGTATTGTTAAGAAATCATGCGTGTGTTTTGGTACCCGCTGCTGCACAACAAAGCCCGAAAGGTTATGCGGGTTATAACCCAGATTTAAAACCTCGCTATGATCTGAAAAAAGCGAAAGAATTAATGAAAGAAGCGGGTTACGCAAAAGGCTTTAGCCTTTCTATGATCGCACCAAATAACCGTTACGTTAACGATGCGAAAATTGCTCAAGCGACTGCCGCTATGTGTCGAAAATTGGCATCAAAGTTGACCTGAAAACCATGCCTAAAGCGCAATACTGGCCTGAATTTGATAAATGTTCAGCAGATATGCTGATGATTGGTTGGATGTCAGATACAGAAGATTCGGCGAACTTTACTGAATTCTTGACCATGACTCGTAACGAGAGAAACAGGTAAAGGTCAGTACAACTGTGGTCACTACTCAAACCCAGAAGTTGATAAGCTGATTAACGACGCTAACGTAGAAACGGATCCTGCGAAACGTGGCAAAATGCTACAAAAGTGGAAGCTGTACTTTATAACGATGCAGCATTTATCCCTCTACACTGGGAAAACCTAGCTTGGGCGGCGAAATCTTCATTAGATATTAAACCTATCGTTAACCCCAATGAACTTCCCTTACTTCGGTGATTTAGTCGTTAAAGAAAATAACGTCTAACACTGCTTACACGGCTTTCTAGTGAAAGCCATTGGGCCTGTCTAAGAAGTTAGATAGGCTCAAGTAAGGTTTTGGTGCTTAGCTTTGTTTCAGTCGGGCTAAGTGCCATTTTTGAGGCTGAATTGCTTTGTTTTGCTGCAATGCGCAGCAAAAGTCATGGATAGTTTAAGGGGCAAGGAATGTTTTCGTGTCTGGTCAAGCGCCTGTTTCAGGGCACTGATAGTGATGTTTGTGAATCAGTATAGTGGCGTTTGCCATTCAAGATAACTTGGGGGATCCGCTACGTGAATTAGTGGGTCAATCGGTGTCTGATGCCGAACGGCAGGCTCTGCGCGATGAACTTGGTCCTTAACGATCCATTCATTACCAAATATCACCGTTTTATCGTGGGTGCTTTGCACGGCGATTTAGGTACTTCTTATTTCTATAAACGCCCTGCGTTAGATGTCATTTTAGATAAGTTGGTAGCAACTCTTGAGTTAGTGTTTGGAGCTTCCATCATTATCATTGTGCTCTCGATACCGCTCGGGGTTTATTCAGCAATACATCCTAAAAGGTGGCTGACGAAAGTGATTATGGCAGGAAGTAGTATCGGGATATCCATTCCTGTGTTTTTAAACTGCCATTCTCTTGATGTATGTATTCTCTATTGAACTTGGCTGGTTGCCGTCTTATGGGCGAGGTGACACAGTAAATGTATTAGGTTGGCAATCGGGTTACTTTACGAAAGATGGGCTGCTGCATTTAATTTTGCCGTGTGTGTCACTCGCTTCTATTATGCTGCCTCTTTTTATTCGTTTAGTACGCTCTGAAATGCTGGAAGTATTGAGTTCCGAATATATCAAATTCGCACGAGCTAAAGGGTTAGCCACCAATAAAGTTCATTATCAACATGCATTAAAAAATACGCTTCTTCCGGTACTGACAGTGGGTGGTGTGCAGCTTGGTTTGATGGTGGCTTATACCATTTTGACCGAAACAGTATTCCAATGGCCAGGTACAGGCTTCCTTTTCCTTGAAGCGGTTAACCGCGTGGATACACCATTGATAACCGCTTACGTTATTTTTGTTGGCCTGATCTTCGTGGTAACCAATACCATTATCGATTTGTTATATGGGCTAATTAACCCAACCGTTAATTTAACAGGGAAAGGAGCATAATCATGAGTAATTTGCGAAACGCTGAAGAACAATCCTAAAAACCGCTCACATACCGGTCATTTTCCTAACGGCTAAGTCTGAAACAATCGACATGAAGAAGGGCTTTGAACTGGGAGCCGTGGATTATATCACTAAGCCTTGTAACCCCGACATTCTTAAAGCACGAGTCGCTACCCATACCAAACTTAAACTTTCTAAAGATGCTTTAGAAGAAAGGGTAGATACCTTAGTTGAAAATGCGCGTTTACGTGAAGATGTTGAACCGTATTACACGTCATGATTTAAAAAATCCTTTATCTGCCATTATTGGTAGCTGTGAGGCTATTTTGAATGACAAGTGGGTGCCTACTGTATGAGTTCGGTTGAAAACATACGAGAAGCTTCCATGTCGATGTTAGGCATGATCAACCGTACGCTCGACTATATATAAATTGAGGCGGGTATCTATCGCCCCGAAACTAGAACGTGTCAACTTAGCGGAACTGATGCATCGCATGGTTAACAGTTTTCGTATGCAGGCGCAAAACCGCACAATCAATATTGTGTATCAAGCACCAAGTGATTGTATTGCGTTGGCAGAAGAGATGTTGTGTATCTCTATGTTTGGTAACTTGCTGAATAATGCTGTTGAGGCATCGCCAGACGGTGAAAATATTTATGTGACCACCAATCAGGTCGGTGATGTGTGTGAAGTATCGATCAACAACGTTGGTGAAATTCCTCAAGAGATTCAAACAACGTTGTTTGATAAGTATGTGACGGCAGGTAAGCAAGGCGGTACAGGGCTGGGTACCTATTCAGCTAAACTGATGGCCGAGACGCAAAAAGGGCGCATTCGCTTTGATACTAGTCCTTATGAAGGGACGACCTTTTACGTTCAACTGCCCATCGCCTAAGACACTATTTGAGCGGTAGGCTTGCCTACCGCCTCATGCTCTGTTCACTGTTGCGGCGCCTATTGTTTACTTATCGATAATTTATGTATCGATATTAATGACATAACATAGGCTCTGCCTTGTAGAAAGACACCACAAACGCCGCAAAAACTCTTAAATAGACGCTAATGAATAGTCGGATTGAGTAAATCCGCTAATTGCTTTAGGTCCATTTTGACCAACCATAAATAACGTGGTTGTTTGAGTTCCTTAGGCACTGGGACTTTAAAAATGGTATCGGTATGTGCAACCGGAAACTGAATGCTCGCAGGCCAGTGATTCTCTTTATGCGTGAGTTGCGCTGATTCGGCAATTTCTAAATGCAGTTGTGGGTATGTCATGGTTCCCTCTCTTAATTACTAACGAACATGCGTCATGGACATGGTGAGTCAGATGGTGATTCATCAAGAGATGCACGCGAAAACGAATGAGTCGTTTGAGTGACGCTATCGGTAAAATTGCTTTAAATTGTTTCTCCCTCTATTCATCATAGTCTCAGTTCTCTATGTAAAAATGTTATCTATTCTTCAATTAACAATTTCTGTATACCCAAGTAACCTCAATATGCTGTTTCAGCGGGAGTGGTTTCGCTCTTAGGTAACTCACTGATTTGAAGACATAGTCATTTCAGTAAGGTCTTAAAAGATATATAGGGACGTTTGCGAGTAGGTTCAAGTGGCAGGAGATAAAAAATCAGGCTTTGACCTCAAGATGAAACACTGAGTTCTGCATCTTGAGGTCACTTGGGGGATAACTGTGATACCAGCGTGATATCAGGATTAAAGCATCACTAAGCTGGCGGTGCCGAGAAAGGCAAAAAAGCCAATTACGTCAGTCATAGTGGTAAGGATAACCGAGCCTGCGAGTGCTGGGTCGAGTTTAAATTTGTCTAATAAAATCGGAATGATCACACCAAAGAATGCAGCCGTGGCCATATTAATAACAATCGCTAATGCGATGGTTGAGCCCAGAACTGCAGATTGAAACCACAATCCAGCGATTCCACCAATAATGACCGCCCATATCACACCGTTAATTGATCCAATACTCAGTTCATTTTTAAGTAGCGCAAATCGGTTGCCCTGTGTCACCTGATTGAGTGCCATGCCACGGACCATTAAGGTTAAGGTCTGGCTACCAGCGATTCCTCCCATCGATGCCACGATCGGCATTAATTACAGCCAGAGCGACAACTTTCGAGATCACATCTTCAAACATTCCGATGGTCATCGAAGCCAGAATCGCGGTGAGAAGGTTAATACCTAGCCATAAGCCGCGTTTTTTTGTCCCTTTAATGACCGGTGTGAATAGGTCATCACCTTCGTCCATACCGGTACCAGCCATTAAGCGGGCTTCGTAAATTTCACGTTGAGTATTGAGCGCAAATTGCCAATCAACATGCCCAACTAGTGATTCGTTTTCGTCGACGACAGGCACCACAGGGACATCAGAATGCTCGATGGCATCAATCGCATCAGTAATCGATTGGTGGGCATTCAGTGTCACTAATTCTGTTTGGGCTAGTGTTTTTAATTGACTGATTTCAGGGGCAGTCACGATATCGCTATAGAGCACCATGCCACGGAATTTTTTCGCGCGGTTGGTCAAGTAAACGTATTTAGGCGTTTCAAACTGGTATTTATCGAGTAATACCTTAGCGCGCTTTACGCTAATACCAATCGGTAGAGTAAATACTTTTTGCTCAGCCCAACGACCAATTTCTTCATCGCTATATTCTTTGGCGCGGTCATAAAGTTCTAATTCAATCGCGACTGATTAAACGCATCGCATCCGCGATGATCTCTTCTGGTAACGAATCTGCCCACTCAATCAAGGAGAGGTTATCGAGTTTAGCCAGTGTCAGTTTTAATTCTGCTTCAGAGAGCGCATTGATGACCGAAAAACGCACTTCCGAACGCATTTCTGTCAGTACTGGGATATGTAACTCTAGGGGAAGGTTGCGCCCACATTCTGACACGTTGCTCAACAGGAAACGCTTCTAATAGATTCGCTAACGAGCCTTCATCTAGGCCACTATCGACCATCTCATTAAGTTGAACTATTTGCTGTTGTTCATCAGCTTGCGCCAAGCGCGCTATCAATAACGACACATCTTGATATTCGTTCAACGTAAGACTCCCATATATTTCTAAGTATCACTGTAGGCGTTTATTTAGCGTTGGCTAACATGCTATAAGTTTATGAGAAACACAATAAAAATTTATGAGTCTCATTATAAATACTGTCGGTTGAAGGGTAGTGTATTCGTTGTCTATCACGCCTGATCAGTATCACAAATGATAAAAAGCCTCGGTAAGAGTGACCAAATAAAGGTTTTCGTTCTTAAAAATTCGAATGAGGTTCATTACCGAGGCATCAGTTGTTGGTCGTTAAATACCGTGTGTATGCGTGTATAAACTAGTGGGGATCGTCTAGGTGGTCTGGTGGGAGGGTTAAAATAAGGTTTTCATGGCTAACTTCTGGGGCATTCATCATGCTAGATAAACGTTGTAATGAAGACAGTAACAAGGTTTGCTCCCATTTAGGAAGTGACTGAAATTTATTAATAAAATCATCGTGGAGTAATTGTGGTGCTTTATTAAGAATGGTTTCTCCAGGTTCCGTGATTACTGCGTGTACTTTTCGTTTATCAACGGTGTCACGTTGGCGCGTAATAAACCCACGTTTTTCTAGGCGATCGAGAATGCTTGTTGCTGTCGCCTGACTCATGTTCGTCTCTTTAGATAATTGACGAATGGTTAATTTCGGCGATTGTTTAATCGCACGCATTAACAATAACTGTGGGCTCGTTAAGCCAAAGTCTTTGTTAAGCTTTTTTGAGCGTAAATCAATTGCTCGTATGATTTGTCGAATAGAGACAAGTACTTCTTCGTGAATATCCAACGTAATCTCCCATCACTATGGGGCTAACGTATTAGCCCCATTTTCTCATCACGGATTATTTTGCGGCTTGTTTTGCAGCTGCAATCCAAGAATTAAACAGTTTTGGTGAGCTTTGAATCCAACCATTTGCGTGCGCTTCGATATCACGCTCAGAATTATGTCCTTGAGACATCATCATATTTTCTGCGTTAACATCGTTGATGCTCAGCTTCATCACTTCAAAAAGTTTTGCAGCAGCAGGGTTCGCTTCAGCAAATTTCTTATTCGCCACGATGTGTTCTACGTTCATTGGGAAACCGTAGTTTTTACCATTAGGAAGAGCGGTATCCGCATTCGGTTTTCCTGCAACTGAAGAGAATGGAACTTGTAACCAAACCACGTCTTTCCCTGGAACTAAAACGCCACTTACCCAATAAGGGGTCCATGTGTAATAAAAGATCGGTTGACCTTTTTTATAACGAGCAATGGTATCGGCCATGATGGTTGAGTATTGGCCTTGGTTATGCTCAACCGTTTTGCGCAGTTTGTAAGCATCAAGCTGATGTTCAATCGCCGTTTCACAGCCCCCAGCCTGGGTTACAACCGGATAAATCCGCTTTGCCATCGCCATCGGCATCAAACAGTTTTGCGATCTTAGGATCTTGGAATTGTTTGATATTGGTAATGTGGTACTTATCCGCGGTTTTTTTATCGATTAAATAACCTTGCGCCGCACCCGTGATGTAAGTCCCTTTGCGGTAAAAGGCCTTATCACCGCCTGCTTTCTGGTATTTGCCATCATGCAGAGGTTCCCAGTTAACCGTTAGGTACGTGGCGTCACCTTCAGCAACCGAGGTGTAAGCCACGTTGTAATCCACTTCTTTGGTTGGTTTTACATCATAACCGAGTGCTTCCATCGCTTTATTGACGATAAGAGTCTGAAAAGTTTCTTCAGCGATGGTGGATTGAACAGGTTGAACGGTAACACCTTCTCCGGGCAACCTTCGCAGCCCAAGCCGATGCAGACAAGGTAGCACTGACAGCGATGCTCGATACGAGTAGCGTCTTCCATGCATTCTTCATTGTTATTCTCCTAACATTGTGTGCAGTCGGGCCGCAGAAACGGATAGACCTGCAGCCCTTGAATAAATTATTTTTTTGAACGGAAAAAGATTGAAATAGGGCCACTGTGGTACCAACGAGATTTTTGGTCACGGTTGTTTTCCCCTACTTTCTGCGTAATACGGTCGAGTAGAATCGCCAGAATAACGATACCTAAACCACCAACAGCAGCCAGACCCATATCAAGACGGCCAATGCCGCGTAACACCATCTGACCCAAACCACCTACTGCGATCATAGAAGCGATGACGACCATGGAAAGCGACAGCATAAGAGTCTGGTTTACGGCCTGCCATGATCGTTGGCATTGCGAGCGGTAATTGGGATGCGATAGAGCATCTGTTTTGGGCTTGCGCCGAAGGAATGGCCTGCTTCGATTAATTCTTCTGGCACTTGCTGAATCCCCAAAATAGTTAAACGCACAATCGGTGGCAGCGGCGAAAATAATCGTCACGACGACGCCAGGTACGTTACCGATACCAAATAGCATCACGATTGGCACCAAATAAACGAATGCTGGGGTTGTTTGCATTGCATCAAGTAGCGGGCGTATCACTTTGGCTGCCCGTTCGCTTCTCGCCAGCCATATTCCCATGGGTAAGCCCGATTAACAAGCAGAAAAGACCGAGGTTCATCACCAGAAGCGAGCGTCACCATCGCTTGATCCCAGCGCCGATGAGGCCGATTCACAATCAGTGATATAAAAGAAGCTACCCCCATTTTTCGACCAGCAAACTGCCAAGCTAACAAGGCCAAAATGACTAGCATAATAGGCGCTTGGTGTTGAAACTAATGCAGTTTGGAAACGAACTTAGAATGAGATCGATCGTACACGAATCGCTTGGAAAACCGGACGTCCATGGCTAACGAGCCAATTAAGCGCTGTTTCTACCCAATGATCGAAAGGAATGATGGCATCGCGAAATGGGTGCCAAAAGCTAAATGGTTGCTGGAGCCGCATTGTTTAGCCAATCAGCCGCAGGTTGCGCAGGACGATGCCGCTGCGGTAGTGGAACCCCATGGATCTGATGAAGCTGCAGATGAAGCGGCTTGTGTTGCTGCACCCCATGGATCAGAGGCTTGTGCTGCATGGTTGCATTTTCAACAGTCATGATTACTCCCCTATCTAATGTCTGTAACAATCGCGATTTTGTAATAACGCCGTAATAATTCTCCCTCTTCGTCCACAAACCGGTACCGGATAGGGTACGTCAGCCACATGACCAATTAAGTCACTGACTGATACGGTTGGATCGATAGTTTTTATTTCAGGAAGTAGGGCGCTGGTCAGCGAGCGTTGTTCTTTATTTGCGATATTTAAAGATTCGAGAGAAACAATGCCGGAGAATTTATTGGTTTTATCAACCACGATACCGTAATCACGATCGTTATCGCCAAGGATCTGCATTGGCGGCGGCTGGGCCGTCGTTATCATGTTTTCTAAATACCGCGTTAGGGCGTTTACGAGCGATATCTTTGGCTGTAAACACACTCGCAACGTTAACACCGCGGAAAAAGGATTCAACGTAATCGTTGGCCGGGTTGTGGAGAATTTCATCCGGTGTCCCTACCTGAACAACGACGCCATCTTGCATAATTGCAATTCGATCGCGATACGCATCGCTTCGTCTAAATCGTGGGAAATAAATACAATGGTACGTTGGTCATCGTTTTGTAGACGCAGTAATTCATCTTGCATCTCAGTGCGAATTAATGGGTCAAGTGCCGAGAATGCCTCGTCCATTAATAATATATCTGGGTCGTTAGTGAGCGCTCGGGCAAGACCAACACGTTGTTTCATACCGCCAGAGAGTTCGTCTGGATAAGAATCACCATTAGCGCCTAAACCAACGCGTTCTAATGCAGCGTTGGCTGCAGCGTGGCGCTGTTGTTCTGCCACTCCGGCCAGTTCAAGACCAAACGATGCATTTTCTAATACCGTCATATGGGGCATAAGCGCAAAGTTTTGGAATACCATTGCAATGTTTTGCCGGCGAACCTGTCGCAATTCCTCGGCCGAAATTTTTGAGATATCACGACCGCGTAATAACACATCTCCACGGGTCGGTTCTATTAAACGATTGAGTAAACGAACTAGGGTCGATTTGCCGGAGCCGGACAGCCCCATAATAACGAAAATTTCACCTTCATTGATGGTCAGAGATACATCTTTAACCCCGACGGTAAGGCCAGTTTGTTCGAAGATTTGGTCTTTATCTAATCCTTTTCTCCAATAAGAGGAAATGCCTCGTCAGGTGTTTCTCCGAACACTTTGTAGAGGTTCTTCACTTCTAACATGGTCGACATGGTTAATATCCTTTGTTGTCTTTATTGTGCACTGCCTCATGCAACAAATATGCATAGTACACTAAACATTATTTTTTCCTATTTCAAGTCCCAAGTGTTTGAAGTTAAGCATGTTATGGTGATAAGTATTTGATATTAAATGATAATAAATTTATGTTAAACACTAAAATTTTATTTGAGGTGGAATGTTTTGAGGCGAATGTAGTTTATTGGCTAAAGCTAAAAATGCGCTTGATATTTAACCAATTTTACCCTGTTTTTAATGAGGGGGAAGGGGGGATTGTGGCGCTAAGCGTTGTGGAAAATGGCTCTTAATTTAGATAACACTAAAAACGTGCTAGATTGTTATGTGTACGATAGATCTAACCCAATAGCACATCCTTAGAATGAGAACTTCATTAGCGGTATAGTCCTATATTGATAGGTGAAAAAGCCCCAGTGGATGGGGCTCGTTTTCTTTAATGAAGTGGTGCGATCCTGTGGGATTATTTCGCTGCTGCTTTGGCTTGTTTTATCCAAGAATCAAACAGTTTTTGGTGCGCTTTAATCCAACCGTTTGCATGTGATTCCATGTCACGTTGAGGAGTTATGGCCTTGTGCCATCATCATATTTTCAGCACTAATATCATTGATGTTGATCTTCATGATGGCAAACAGTTTTGCAGCGGTCGGATTATCAGCGGCAAATTGCTTATTGGCAGCAATTTTCATTGAATTCATTTGGAATCCATAATTTTTACCATTAGGCAAATTTGGTATCGACATCACTGCGATCACCTGGAAGCGCAGAAAATGGTACTTCAAGCCAAACCACATCTTTTCCCGGAACCAAGACGCCACTTACCCAATATGGAGTCCAAGTGTAATAAAAATGGGCTTCCCTTTTTTATATCGAGTAATGGTGTTGGCGATAATCGCGGAGTATTGACCTTGACTCATGTTCAACGGTTTTGCGTAGCCCATAGGCATCGAGCTGATGTTCAATCACGCCTTCACAACCCCCAACCGGGATTACAACCAGAGAGGTTCGCTTTGCCGTCACCATCGGAATCAAATAGTTTGGCCAGTTTTGGGTCTTTGAGCTGAGCGATATTGGTAATGTGAATTACTTTTTCAGCGGTTTTTTTATCGATCAAGTAGCCCTGTGCCGCACCGGAAACAAGATCGCCTTTACGATAGAACTTTTTATCGCCCCCGGCTTTGGCGTATTTACCGTCGTGCAGAGGTGTCCAGGTTAACCGCCATGTAGGTCGCATCTCCCGCAGCGATGGAAGTATAGGCCACGTTATAATCCACTTCCTTGGTCGGTTTTACCGTATAACCAAGTGCTTGCATCGCTTTGTTGACGATTAAGGTTTGGAATGTTTCTTCTGGTGTAGTTGATTGTACAGGTTGGACAGTAATGCCTTTACCTGGTAAATCAGCGGCTAAAGCCACCGATGAAGACACAGCGCATATTGCCATTGAAGTAGCAAATAGCGTTTTCCCATGTGTGAGTCATGTGATTCTCCTAAGAGTGATAAACATTAGTACATGAAAGGTAACCGTACTAGAGTGAGATAAATGTTAATAGGTCTAATAATTTAATGTTAACGAGAAAATGATTTTTTGACTTTATTTAACCAATAAAGTGTTTTGCAATCATAATTTCATCTCAATATTAGAAAATTAAGCATTTTTATCATGTTGTTATTTATTAGAACCCTAAACATTTAAGGAGAGGGTTTTCAAGTCATAAACAGATCTAAATAAGGAAAATATGATGTAAATCGATTGTTTGACTTGTAAACAAAAAGGATAAAAAACGTAGAATTTCACAGTTAGTGCACTGGAAAGCATAAGCAGAAGATTTATGGTTATGGAAAGTGATTCATTGATAACACCGATTTTATAAAGACAGCTTTAACCGGCCAACCCGTTGAGGAATAATACGTGATAAGGACGTTTATTAGTAATTTTAGGTAGTGTGGTACTGACAACGTCTGTTGCGTTTGCAGCGAATAGTGATAGTACACATAATGCAGCACAAACTCAGCCTAAATCCAGCCAGAAATCATCGTCATACCAACAATCTCCTTATTAGATCGACCATTAGTCCGAAAGTTATATTTTAAATGAGCTGAAATCATTACGGACCGATCAGCAAGATCTAGAGCGCCGTCTTACTGTGGCAAATCACAGATCGGGAACTTTCTGTTGCCGATAAATCAATGAATTATGCCAATGTCACGGTGACGTATTTCTTCTATATCATTGCGGGTGTTGCTTCCTTGATTGCTTTGATCGGTTGGCGTTCGTTACGTGAAGTAAAAATCAACACACGTGAGATGGCAGATAAGCGCTTAAATAAAATTGCCCAAGAATACGAGAAGAAATTCTTAGCATTAGAGCGCGATTTGAAACGTAAAACTCGTATCATCACTGAAAACAACCGCGAA
>NZ_JADPMR010000008.1 GCF_015686695.1 Vibrio nitrifigilis
TAGTGGGATATCACTATAACTTAGGAGCTCTTCAGCACGTTTAAGATATTGGTCGGCTAATGGGTAGTTGTACAACTGCAAATAGGTTGAGGCTAGGGATAGACGTGTTTCGATGACATCGGCAATATCACTGTTGCTGGTTTCATGATCGATCACATTGAAGTAATGAACTAAAGCAAGGTTGAATTTACTTTGCAGAAAGTAGGTGTCTCCCATGCGTTTCAGCACTTTCGCTAACAGCGGTGATTTGTCGTATTTACCATAGAAATCAGCTGCCTGAGAGAGGTGAACTAACGCTTTATCGAGCACTTGTCGTTCGAAAAATAGCCGCCCTAATAGCGCATTGGTTTTGGCTAACATTGCACCCGAATCACTTTCGATTGAATCCCAATACGATTTTAACAATTCGGAAAGCGCTAAATTGTATCTTTCATGGTTTAAGTAATGTTGGCCGACTAATAGGTGATAGTCGATGTTTACACGTGTGGATTTAGCAATGTTTAAATAGGATTTTGCTTGATCAAATAATTTGTCAGCAATGGAAGTTTGGTCAGCTTTAGACGCGACTTCTGCCCGTAACATAGTCAGTTTGTAGTTAACACCAGCGGCGAGTTGGTCAGAGTTTTTGATCTGTTTAAATTGTTTCTCGATCTTATCAATTCGTTCATTGGCATTTGCTGCACTTTCATCATCGAGCCAATGCAGCTTTGCTTGCAACAGTTTGACGTCTAAATGCAGATAGGGAAGTTGATAGTCATGGGTCATTTTTTCCGCATGATCGAGTGTGTCGTATGCTGTGAGGGTATTACCTAAATTAAATTCCGCTTGTGCGAGCAATTGTAATGCGTCAACCGTACTCCCAGGTGTTCTGATTCGTGTATCAGTTTCATCTCTTGCGATGGTATTCGGTGCTTTTTCTGCTTTATCGGTTAAGCGGCGGTTTTGCAAATACTCGCTGGTCAGCTTTTTTGCTTGAGCAGGACTGATATCAATCAATCCTGCGGCTTCATTGAGAGAGGGCGCGGAATAAATGGTCGCGTAGGCTCCACAAGAAAACCATATCAGAAGCAACGTAAAACAAGATTGCCAGCGAGTAAAAGTCATTATGTAATCAGTCCTTTATTGACGAGCTAGACGTTGAGTATTAGCGGGAGTTGCCGTTTCTGTTGAGCGGAATGGGTTGATATCCAGCCCTCCACGACGAGTATAACGAGCATATACCGTCAGTTTGCTTGGCTGACAGAAGCGCATGATATCGGTGAAAATACGTTCTACGCATTGCTCATGAAATTCGTTATGTTCACGAAAAGAAACAATGTAACGCAATAGTGCTTCACGGTCTATTTGCTTGCCGGTGTACTCTATTTCAACACTGCCCCAATCTGGTTGACTGGTAATCAAGCAGTTCGATTTCAATAAATGGCTATGTAATGTTTCGGTAACCGAATCACCGGCTAATGTTGCGCCTTCTAACAATGAGGTGTCGAATTGATAATCGTTGATCTCAATGTCTTGTTCATCGATGCAATCACCGCGCATGGTGGCGATAGGTTGAGCGGTAAAATGTTCAACAGGCATGATTTCAACAGTAACGTTTTCACCGGCACATGCTGATAAATCATTGATCAAAGTGGTTTGTACTTCGTTCCAATCAGCAAAGCGAGTTTGGTTAAAGCTGTTCAGATATAACTTAAACGACTTAGATTCGATCAGATTCGCACTAGTAGCAGGAATAGCAACGTGCCCAAGCGCAACTTGAGGCAGTCCACGTTGGTTTAACCAAGAAAGCTCATACAATGTCCAAATATCACATCCCTGAAATGGAAGAGCCTCACCTAGATGTAGATCATCACGGTTTAGACTCCGCGGGACGGGTTGTAATAGAGTTACATCGTATTGAGTCGCGTACGCGGTTTTTTTCCCAAGTGTTAGACCAGCTAACTCTTTTGCATCTGAATATTTGCTCATTTTTTACTGTTAATTCGATTAGAATACTGAGAATTTTACGCAATCCCTGCGCGTGTGTCATTAACGAGTAGAGGACAAATAACAATGGAGAAGAATATGTCGTCAGCAGATTCGGCTTTATTTTCGTTGAGCCAACGATTTGTTGAGCTATGCCAACAACAAACTGGCCACTTACCACAAGATAATGATTTGGTAGGTTTACCTTCTCCCTGTATTGAAGAAACCACCGATCATAGCGTGTATTGGTTACCTGTTGTGCGCGACTCTCAGGCTGATTTTTCTAATATAGAAGAGGCAATAGAGCTGACGTTACATCCTGATATTGCTTTGTTTTATGGAAGTCAATATAGCGCAGATATCCCCGCTCAGTGGAATAATAACGCGTTGACTTTGTTGCAAGTATGGAGCGATGACGATTTCATTCGGTTACAAGAAAACATTCTTGGACATTTAGTCATGCAAAGGCGTTTGAAACAAAAACCGACGGTATTTATTGCTACGACCGATGATGAAATGCAGGTTGTTTCAATCTGTAATATAAGTGGTGAAGTTATTTTAGAAACGTTGGGAAGTAAAGAACGTCAAGTATTAGCGCCAACGCTGGTGGAATTTTTGACCCAAGTAAATCCTGTGGTGTATTGATATGTATGTAGTAGAGCTTGAATTTGAGTGTTTTGACAACACGACCATTAGTGCCGTTGAAAAATCGATTAATGGCTTGATGGAAGCGTTACGCTTTAATGGCCAGATCCTTGGACGTGAATTTCCTGTTGTTATGGGGGAAGGGGAGTTTTTTGTTCGCGTCGTCTGCCCAGAAAAAGAGAGCTTACATCCTCGTAATCACTCCGATTATGTTCATGTCTGCCTTGAACGATTGAATGATGCTTGCTTACTCGCACCAAAAGTTCGTTTATTAGGCCGAGATATGAATTCAGAGCAAGCTGCTGAGAATATGGCTCCCAGTTGGCAAGTGCTATATACCACTTATGTGCATACTTGTTCACCATTGCGTAGCGGTGAAAACTTATTGCCGATCCCTCTTTACCGCAATAAGCCGACGTTTAATGGTGACCATAAGTCTGTTGTGAAATGGCAAACGGAATGGCAGGCGTGTGATGAAATCCAAATGGCGGGCAGTTGCAAGGCAGAGCATGCTGCGCTGCATGAAATCTGTGATGTAGATAGTGACTTGTTTATTCGTGGTTGGGATATTCGTGGGCGCATTGAGTATTTAACTAAGGTGCCAACGTACTACTATCAGTATCGTGTCGGCGGCAAAAGTTTAGCGGAAGAAAAATCACGCCGTTGCCCTAAATGTGGTGGGGAATGGTTGCTTGATGAACCGCTTCATGACATTTTTCATTTCAAATGCGACAAGTGCCGGATTGTTTCTAATATATCTTGGGATCATTTGAAATAGAGTTCGAGTAAGAGCGAACAAGAGCAAATGGGTTGGCTGGAAGCCAACCCATTATTTCCAAGTAACCTCAAGATGCGATTTCAGTGAGAATGTATTCGCTCTTGTTCAATGCAAAGATGTGCGGATAGAGTGATTCTATGTTGAAAGGGGATGACCATTCTTTCCGTGATAGAGCTTGACCTAGGTGTATTGATGATGCACTCACTCCTGCATCTTGAGAACATTTGGGTATAGGCTATCTACACTGCCAGTCGAGTTGCTTCGAATGTAAGCGCTCACTTGCAATATAATGTAGATACATTCCCGAGGTAACCAGAGTTTCTGGTGCTGGATTCAGCACCACATCATCACCTGATTGCATGTGAGCAATGGCAATGAGCATCGCATTATAGTGTTCTTTAAAGTAGCGAGAAATCTCTGCAACAGATACAGGTTCTATATCTGGTACTTTGAGTGTGTATTGAGTTGCGCCAATATTTGGGCTCAATAACTGGTTTAGTACACGTGACGCACCTGGGTCTTGCATTGAACGTGCTAATAATTCTGCAGCTCGGTTAGTGCTACATTCGATATTTTTGTAGTGTTTATCCAAAAGAGCGGCTTTAGCTGCATCGTTGAAGTAAGCGACAATGTGGCACTCGTCTTTCACTTGGTTTGCTATACTCAACGCCGTAGTTAATGTTCGTTCATCATTTTGATCATAGATAATAACTCGATTGGCTGTATTTAAAGCTAAGCGCTGCTGCTCGCTACTATCTGCAAAACTGCTCACGACAGCAAAGTCGACTTCTTTATATTCTTGTAAAGGGTGGAGCATAGTTTCATCTTCAACAGCGAGTATGATGCGGCCATTTTCGCGTTTTTTATCTGCCAAAATGCAATCCACGAGCGTTTTGGTGTGAGGAACATGCCAGCCGATGATAATCACGTGTTGTTGATAGTGAGCGAAATCTTTCATACCTTTTATATTCCTTTCAATAAAATCTCTAATTTGGCTTGATATTTTTGCAAGAACTACACCAAATAATGCAATGCTAACCGGCATTTGATACCAAGCTAAAAACTGTTGTCCTGCTGTGGTTATTGGTGAGTAATCACCATAACCAACTGTTGAGCCAGTCACATTCATAAAGTAAAAAAGCGAGGTATTTGAGTTAGCTCGTTTTCTCCTAATGCATTGAATGTTAACCAGCAGATTCCATAGTGAAAGAGTGTCGTAACCAATATTCCTAGCCATGTAACACGCTGCAAATGTAATGCAACGAGTACCGATATGCGTTTGAGTATGTGCATGTATCTATCACCTATTTTTGGTGTTTTTATTTTTCTCTCCCAGAGGTTAATCGAGTATCAATTGCTATCGTATAACCTAAATTTAGGGAACCTTTGCCAACGCAGCGAAGTGTACATGAAAGTGAAAAAGAGGCTCCACTCCCTTATCGAAGTATCCCCAACATGGTGTACTATTTGGAACACACCTCTAGGTTTTACCTGCTGCCATTTTTAATTTTAGACGTAGAATTGCCTTAGTTTCGGTTAACGAATATTATCCGAAAAAAATATTAAAAAGTGATTTATCACACGTTAACGTCAACGGCTAAAAAGAGAGATATTAATGAATATCGAATTGATCAAGAGTAGCTTGTCTGAAGCTTACCCAACATGGAATATTAGCGACAATGATTCATGTTTAGTTATTACTAATCATGATGGTATTACTGCTTACTTAGCAGTGTCTGGTAGTCAAATAGTTGTAGAAACTCTACTATTTCCAGTGAGTAAAGTTAGCGATAAAACTGCATTGAACACATATATCCTTCAAACGCATAAAATTATTCCATTAACAACAGTTGGTTTATCTGAAGTTGATAGTGAATGGTATTATTCAGCGTTTGGTACTTTATCTTCCCAATCAAAATTAGAAAGTGTCCAGATTGAAGTGGAAACATTATTTAATAATGTTGCTGAGCTGATCGGTATGTATGAAGAGTTTTAATTTAATTGAGAAGGTAACCACAATGTCTGTATTTAAAAAATTATTTTCTGCCTTTAAAGGCGGTATTAATGATGCTGCTGAATCAGTAGTAGATGCAAATCAATTACGTATTCTAGAACAGGAAATTCGCGAGTTCGTTCTGCTATTCGTGATGCTGATGAAAGTTTGGTATCAATTATGGCTAAGCGTAAAATAGCGGAGAAGAAAGTTCTGATATTCAATTAAGCATTACTCAATATGAGCAAAATGCTTTGTCAGCAAGTGAAAAGGGTCACCAAGATCTTGCGCTTGAATGTGCTCAGCGAGTCGTTGAACTTACCCAAGAAAAAGATGTTGAGCAGTCTCAGCTCGATGTTTTTCTGCAAGCAGAAAATAAGCTTCGACCACTAGAAACTGGTGGGTATGAGATTATAGCCGGAGAGCGTCGCTGGAGAGCAGCACGTCAGGCTGGGCTAAAACAAGTTCCTTGTCTTATTAAACGTGTTGAAGACCGTGCTGCAGTGGCCATGGCTTTGATCGAAAACATTCAACGTGAAGACTTGAATGCGATCGAAGAAGCGCAAGCTCTCGAACGTTTGCAAGACGAATTCAAGTTAACCCACCAACAAGTCGCCGATGTGATTGGTAAATCGCGCACGACTGTCAGCAATTTATTACGTCTAAACCAATTAGATGAAAAAGTTAAAAAGTTTGTTGAAACTAAGCAGCTAGAAATGGGCCATGCTCGTGCTTTGTTGATGCTCGAAGGTGAGCTTCAAGCTGATATTGCTGAAAAAGTAGCCAAAAAGCAGCTTACGGTTCGTCAAACCGAACAACTCGTCAAAAAATGTCTTTCTGGACCATCTGACGATAAAAACGTGGTAGAAGACGTAGAAATTCAACAAATATCACAGAACCTTAGCGATAAATTGCATGCAAAAGTTTCAATCGTGCGATCTAAGAACGGAAAGTCAAACTAACAATAAGTCTTGATGAACCTCACAAATTAGAACAAGTGATTGCCAAGCTAGAACGCTAAATGAGATAATTGATTTAAATCAATTGTAAAAAACAACTTTTCATTCGAAAAGTTGTCGAGTTGTAAGCAAAACTGTAACTTTTTGTGGTAATTACATTGCCAAAGATTATGGTATGTATATAAAATTTTTAGCATAGCATCTGGCTTTAGTTGTTAGGTCAGGTGCATTTTATGTGGGGTAAGAATACATGGTAGCTGCGTTAGCTAGACCGGGACGAGAGCTTGCTAAGCAATTGTTATTGATCCAGTTGGGCGCGGTTATGGTTGTGGCAACAGGAATGGCTGTTGTGGTTAATGCTGAATGGGGATTTTCTGCGCTAATAGGTGGTGGCATTTTTGTCATTGCTAATGCTGTATTCGCGCTGTTCGCTTTCATGTTTAGTGGGGCTCGTGCTGCAAAACGTATCACGGCGTCTTTCTACACAGGTGAAGCTCTTAAAATCCTCATTACCATTGCACTATTTTCTGCTGCTTACATGTATGTCCAGGTGGAACTTGTTCCCCTGAAACTAACCTATTTGCTGGTACTAGGTATTAATATCTTTGCACCAGTACTATTCATTAACAACAAAAAATAGGATGAGTTATGGCTGCGCCAGGTGAAGCGCTAACACCGTCCGGTTACATTGAGCACCATTTGTCTAACTTATCATTGGCTCGTATTTCTGAGCACTATGATTTGGGGTGGCAAATAAGTGAGACAAGTTTCTGGAACGTTCATATCGATAGCCTGTTTTTTTCTGTGTTTACTGGATTGATCTTCCTTTGGATGTTCCGTTCAGTTTCTAAGAAAGCAACAGTGGGTGTACCAGGCAAGCTGCAGTGTTTTGTTGAGATGGTAGTTGAATTTGTCGACCAAAACGTCAAAGAGACTTTCCATGGACGCAATGCGCTAATTGCTCCGCTGGCACTAACTATCTTTTGTTGGGTATTGCTAATGAACATCATGGACCTTGTGCCCATCGATTTCTTGCCTTACTCAGCACAGCATCTGTTAGGGGTTCCTTATTTAAAAGTGGTTCCTTCTGCTGATGTGAATATCACCATGGCTATGGCTCTAGGTGTTTTTGCTTTGATGATTTTTTACAGCATCAAAGTGAAAGGCTTAGGTGGGTTCGTGAAAGAATTGGCTCTACATCCATTCAATCACCCTGTCATGATTCCGTTTAACCTACTTATTGAAGTGGTGTCGTTGCTGGCGAAACCGTTATCACTGGGTATGCGTCTATTCGGTAACATGTTTGCGGGTGAGGTTGTATTCATTCTTTGTGCGGCGATGTTGCCTTGGTGGTTACAATGGATCGGTTCACTTCCGTGGGCTATTTTCCATATTCTGGTAATTTTGATTCAAGCATTTGTGTTCATGATGTTGACTATCGTTTATCTGTCAATGGCACACGAAGACTCGGATCATTAATTTTTTATATTTTGTTTTTTTAAAGCTTTTATTGGGCACTTTAGCCAACAATTATAATTGGAGATAGTAATGGAAACTTTACTGAGCTTTTCTGCAATCGCCGTAGGTATTATCGTCGGTCTTGCTTCTCTAGGTACAGCGATTGGTTTCGCTCTTCTAGGCGGTAAATTCCTTGAAGGCGCAGCTCGCCAACCTGAAATGGCTCCTATGCTGCAAGTTAAGATGTTCATCATCGCAGGTCTGCTCGATGCGGTTCCAATGATCGGTATCGTTATCGCACTTCTATTCACTTTCGCTAACCCGTTTGTTGGTCAACTAGGTTAATCACGTATTTCCAGTGGCAAAACACATCTACGTTTTGCCTTTGATTAACATAAGTCTGTCCATATAGGGGGTAGCTGTTGTGAATATGAACGCAACTCTGCTAGGTCAAGCAGTCGCCTTTATCCTGTTTGTTTGGTTCTGCATGAAATATGTATGGCCACCAATCATTAAAGCGATTGAAGAACGTCAGCAAAAAATTGCTGATGGTTTGCAAGCCGCTGAGCGTGCAAAGAAAGATTTAGATCTAGCACAAGCCAACGCTTCTGAACAAATGAAGGAAGCGAAGCGCACAGCAACAGAGGTCATTGAGCAAGCGAATAAACGTAAAGCTCAGATTTTGGATGAAGCTCGTGAACAGGCTCTGGAAGAACGCCAGAAGCTCCTGACTCAAGCAGAAGCTGAAATCGAAGCTGAACGTAATCGTGCACGCGATGAGCTGCGCAAACAAGTTGCTACTCTGGCTATCGCTGGTGCCGAGAAAATCTTAGAGCGTTCAATCGATAAAGATGCGCACAAAGATATTCTTGACAACGTAGCTGCAAAACTTTAACTCAGGGGGCGCTTATGTCTGAACTGACTACTATTGCACGCCCCTATGCTAAAGCAGCATTTGATTTTGCGGTGGAGAAACAACAGTTAGATCAATGGTCTGAAATGTTGGTATTCGCTGCTGAAGTCGCAAACAACGCGCAAATTCATGAACTGATTACCAGTTCTCTCTCTGCCAATAAATTAGCAGAGGTTTTTATCGCAGTTTGTGGCGAACAGTTTGATGAATCTGGCCAGAACCTTATTAAGGTGATGGCAGAGAATGGCCGCTTAGCGGCTGTTCCTGAAGTCTGCGCTCAATATCATGTTCTGAAAAAAGAACATGAATCGAAAATCGATGTGGAAGTTATTTCTGCAAGCGAGCTTTCAGAGCAACAAAAAGCAGACATCAGCAGCAAACTAGAGCAGCGCCTCGAGCGTAAAGTTCTGCTGAATTGCAGTATAGATGAGACCCTACTAGCTGGGGTTGTAATTCGAGCCGGAGACTTAGTCATCGATAACTCAGCGCGTGGACGTTTACACCGTCTGAGCGATGCATTGCAGTCTTGATGGGGATTGGAGCATGCAACTTAATTCCACGGAAATAAGTGATCTTATTAAACAGCGTATCGAATCTTTCGACGTTGTTAGTGAAGGTCGCAATGAAGGTACTATCGTTTCGGTAAGCGATGGTATTATCCGCATTCACGGTCTTAAAGACGTGATGCAGGGTGAAATGATTGAATTACCGGGTGGCCGTTATGCACTAGCACTTAACCTTGAGCGTGACTCGGTAGGTGCGGTTGTAATGGGCCCATATGCTGACCTTAAGGAAGGCACAAAAGTAACTGGTACTGGTCGTATTCTTGAAGTACCAGTTGGTCCTGAACTGCTTGGTCGTGTGGTTAACACTCTGGGTGAACCTATCGATGGCAAAGGACCTCTTGAAGCAAAAATTACTTCTCCAGTTGAAGTGATTGCACCTGGCGTTATCGATCGTCAATCGGTAGATCAACCAGTTCAAACAGGTTACAAATCTGTTGACTCGATGATCCCAATTGGTCGTGGCCAGCGTGAATTGATCATCGGTGACCGTCAAACAGGTAAAACTGCGATGGCTATCGATGCGATCATCAACCAGAAAGATTCTGGCATTTACTCTATCTACGTAGCTATCGGCCAAAAAGCGTCGACAATTGCTAACGTAGTACGTAAGTTAGAAGAGCACGACGCACTTAAAAACACTATCATTGTGGTTGCGTCAGCATCTGAATCTGCTGCATTGCAATACCTTGCTCCTTACGCAGGTTGTGCAATGGGTGAATACTTCCGTGATCGCGGAGAAGATGCACTGATTGTTTATGATGATCTATCTAAACAAGCTGTGGCTTATCGTCAGATTTCTCTATTGCTACGTCGTCCACCAGGTCGTGAAGCATTCCCTGGTGACGTATTCTACTTACACTCTCGTTTACTAGAGCGTGCTGCTCGTGTAAGCGCAGAGTATGTAGAACGTTTCACTAACGGTGAAGTGAAAGGTAAGACTGGTTCATTGACAGCTCTACCTATCATCGAAACCCAAGCGGGTGACGTATCTGCATTCGTACCGACTACGTAATTTCTATTACCGA
>NZ_JADPMR010000009.1 GCF_015686695.1 Vibrio nitrifigilis
CCCCCGTGCCTGGTGGTCCCCACAAAATCATAGAGTGAATATGACCAGATTCTAAAGCTCGACGCAGGGTTTACCCACGCCTAAAATATGTTGCTGACCAATATATTGCTCCACCGTTTGTTGGACGCATACGTGCAGCAAGGGGACGAAAATCTTCGTCCCCTGAAAAATCTAAACTGTAGTTATTGTTCACCGTCACGACCTCCCCTATTTCAGCTCACTGAGAGCGTCATACTGAGTGGGTGTTGAATAGGTGGGATTATTTACGTTGGTCGTCAACTTCTACGCCTTCAGGCAGTTGGAATATAAATAAACCGGCCTCTGGTTTCCTACCCTTAACATCACTAAAAGTAAACAAGCGTTTTTGCCCATCCTGCTCAATCACAATTAAAGCCTTTAACGATACCTTTGGCAGTAATGTCGATTTGAAACTGGCCTTGGTTAGTATCCGCATCGGTAGGAATAAGCGTAAAGGACATCGCCTTTTTCTTGGACTCGGTAAGCATCCCAGTCACTCTTACGAATTACGGGTTAATAACACAAATGGTGTCTGTTCAGTCGCTTGATCAGGATGATAAATAGTGACTTGTTCAATAAATGGATTGTAATACCATAACGTTTTTACCATCAGAAACTAGCAGGTTTTCATCCGGAGTCTTAGTTTCCCAACGAAAAAGATTCGGACGAGAGATGTTCACATAGGCCATTGCCATCTACGACGACTTCTCCATCTGGGCTGATGACTTTTTGTTGAAACTTAGCACTGAACCCATCGGTCCAACGCCAAACGATCACTTAATCACATCTTTTGGTGCAGCCAAAACAGAAAAACTACAAAACGCCAATGCGGCAACCCATTTTTTCATTATTTAATCTCTCCAAGATTTTTAAGCCAACTGATATTTTATGACTAACGATGACTCGTGCATTACGGGGCGAGGACCCTCATATATAATAATTATTGCCAACGTTAGTGTCAGTGTCGTGTTTGAATTTTTGTTTTTAACGTCCACAACACTGTTTGAATTTTTTCCCGCTACCGCAAGGGCAACTGTCGTTACGCCCCACCGTTTTATACGGATTAATTTTCTGCGCCTGAGCCCCTAATAAACATTCATCGGCTGCCATAGCGACTTCCTGTACCATCACATCAAGCTGCGGTAGCAAATCACTTAATTGCGGTGGATGTTCAATCCCTGCAGCGCGCATTTGTGCTTGGGTTTGCTCTTCATCAAGCGCCAACATAAATGTGGTTAATAACGCTTGCAACATGCGCAAGGCACCATCACTGACGACAGCCTGCTGCCACTTGTCTTCAATCAGCGGCCATAAAGGCCATAAAACCCGAGGCAAGTTCACTGAGGACATCAGAATCACTTTGAATAAGCTCAAGCAACGGATATTGATTCGCTTTAATGACTTGATATTGAGTTTGCAGATGATCATGAACTTGTTTAACAAACACCGAGTCCTGCATCAGGAAACAGCTCTGATAACCAAACGATTTGGATCTAAAGGTTCAGTGGTAAAGTTAGCCGCTAAGACTACCCCTTCAATAAACGGCGCCGACACATCATATTCAGCCACATTCAGTTCAATAAATTGGTAACTCATACCGCTCTCTTATCAATAGTTAAGTCGAGCATTATACCCAAGTGTTTGCCAGATGCACGCATCGCCCGTGGTTGCCTATGCTTTAACCAAACTGAAATCAACATCGACCAAGTCGTGACATTTGTATCACTCCACACTACAATCTCGCGTCCCAAATACCAAGATAGACGATTATGCGTGTAATTTTAGGCCCGATGGAGGGCGTGTTAGATCATTTGATGCGAGAAATGCTGACAGAAATCAACGATTATGATTTCTGCGTAACAGAGTTCGTGCGGGTCGTTCACCAACCACTCCCCGACCATGTGTTCTATCGCCTCTGCCCAGAGTTAAAGAACGGTTCACGTACGCAAGCTGGTGTGCCCGTTAAAGTTCAACTCCTTGGCCAAGAGCCTAAATGGATGGCAGAAAATGCCGTTCGCGCCGCAGAATTGGGCGGGCCTATGGTATTGACCTCAATTTCGGTTGCCAGCTAAAAACCGTCAATAAAAGCCGCGGTGGCGCAGCACTCCTGCAAGAGCCTGAGGTAATTATCAAGGGGTTAAAGCTTGCCCGTGATGCGGTAGACAGCCGTATCCCAGTTTCGGCAAAATTCGTTTTGGGTTGGGAAGATCCTAACGACTGCTTTGAAATCGTTGATGCAATCGAATCAGCTGGATCAAGATGAGCTAACGATAGCATGCCCGCCACCAAAGTTGGCGGTTATATAAGCGCATGAAATTAAGTGGGAACTACATCGACGACATCCGCAAAAAAAACCGCGATGCGATTATAGCGAATGGAGAAATTTGGTCTTACTCAAGATGGCCAAGATTGTATCGCAGCCACTGGGGTGCAAGATGTCATGGTATGTCGAGGGGCATTTAATATTCCTAACCTTGGTAATATGGTTGACACGTAACGAAGCTCAAATTGCCTTGGGTAGGAACGTGGTTGATTTGTTATTGCGCTATTCCCAATATGAAGTTCGCGCGGGACAAGCACAAATACTATCCAACCGAGTTAAACAGTGGTTCACCTATTTACGCAAAGCGTATCCGGAAGCAAAAGAGCTGTTTCACGATATTCGTACGTATATGGAAGTAGAACCGATTGGGAACATATCGAGCGTTATCGCGACAGTTTAGACAATAAGCAGAGATATAACAAGAGAGCGCAAACCGCGCTCTCTCATCATTGGACGGCAATAGAAGGTACTAAGACAGTAGCAGAGCATCGTCAGTCAGCTCTTCTCCACGTACTTTAGTAAACATCTCTAACAGATCTGGGACATCATATTAGCGCGTTGCTCTCCTGCGACATCAAGCACAATATTCCCCTGATGAAGCATCACTGTACGATCACCACACGCTAACGCATCTTTCATCGAGTGTGTCACCATCATGACCGTCAACTTAACTTCTCAACGATGCGTTTCGTCACGTCGATGATAAACGCGGCCATTCTTGGGTCCAACGCCTTGCGGTCATGTTCATCAAGTAACAGCAATTGACTATCGGCCAGTGTTGCCATCACCACAACTGACCCGCCTGCCTCTGACCACCAGACAGTAAGCCAATACTGTCACTCAAACGATTCTTCCAGCCCTAATCCTAATATACTGGATGCGCTCTTGAAAGAGCTTACGGCGATTCCCTGATAGAGAAAGCTCCAGCCACGACGTTTACCACGCAGTAGGCTAGCGCCATATTCTTCTTCAATGGTTAACGATCCGCAGGTACCGGCAAGTGGATCTTGGAAGACTCGCGCACAGAGGCTAGCACTGTTGATCAACAGTAAGACGAGTCACGTTCTTTTTCACCAATCAACACTTTGCCCCCCACCATAGGGGTTTCACCGGTGACGGCCCCTAACAAGGTCGATTTACCCGCCCCGTTTGAACCAATAACCGTCAAAAACTCACCTTTTGGCACTTCTAAATTCACGCCACGTAAGGCCCTATTTTCCAAGACAGTACCCGGGTTAAAGGTGACTTGAATATCTTCTAACGAATCATGCCGCACCTCCAGATACTTTTCTCGCTTGTAATTTTCCTTTCATTTTGGCATAACGAGCGCAAGTGCAACCATATGGCCGTTACTAAGTTAAGGTCCGATGCTTGTAAACCGAACAGTGCCAGAACTTAGCGCAAATGCTACAGCTAACCGATACAACACCGAACCGACAATCACCGCCTAAGATAGCTACCCAGATTTTCTTGCCGGGAATCAAAGTTTGCCCCAAGATGACGGCAGCCAATCCCACTACAATCGTACCGACACCTGAAGTCACATCAGCAAAGCTATTGGTTTGGGCAAATAGTGCCCCAGCAAAACCAACAAAACCGTTTGATAACGCTAAACAAAAGTAGGTGTAGAAACCCACACTGGCCCCTTGAGCCGCTACCATACGTGTATTTACGCCAGTCGCACGCATCCCAAGGCCAAAATCACTGTTTAATAACGCACGATAAACCATGCTGAGAACAGTACTAATACCCCCACCACAATTGGCCGGACATACATAGGATCACCCCACGCTTCAAATGGCGTGAGTATGGTATCTTGTCCTAACAGTGCAATATTAGGGCGTCCCATAATACGAATATTGATTGAGAAGGCAGCAATACTTGTCAAAATAGATGCCAATAAATTTAGAATGCCACAACGAACCGTTAAAAACGCCGTCACCCATCCTAGTGCTGCACTGACAATGAGTCGCCATGATAGTGGCAACCCATGGATTAATGCCCGCGACAATGGCTGTTGCAGCAACAGCGGCACCCATAGGAAAGGTACCATCGACGCTTAGGTCGGGAAAATCCAACACACGGAACGTAAGGTAAACGCCAAGAGCAACCAATCCGTAAATTAATCCGAGCTCTAATGCACCAAAAAACGCAAAAGCAGACATTACTTACTCCCTTTTCTGCTTAATAAAATAACGAGGCTTGGGTCTTGTCATCACTAATGATGAGAGACAATGAGCACTCCTTAGCTCATTAATATTCAATCACCAAAGCGAGGCGACCCGCCTTTCGCTTTGGTGTATATCACTATTTAACGATGAATTGTTCTTCTAATGTCTTAGTCGCGCGATCTAATACCGGATTGTGGAATTTTAAAGCCGAGTTTGTCTGCAGCGGTTTTGTTAATCACTAAGTCAGACCCCGTTGCAACTTTCACATCAATATCACCGGCTTCTTACCATTTAAGATATCAACGACATAATCCGCAGTTTGCAAACCGATTTGGTAATAATCAAAACCAAGGCTAGCAATCGCACCACGTTTCACGTAGGAAGTTGCCGCACCAAACACAGGGGTTTTAGCCTGATTGGCAGCCACAACCATGCCCTCAAATGCACTGGCAACGGTGTTATCAATCAAAGCATAATAATGTCGGAATTGGCCAGCAATTGCCTGAGTCGCAGATTGAACGTCAGCACTTTCAACGCAGTGGCTTTCACAATTTTAATGTTGTTTTTTGCTGCTGCGACTTCCAAAAGTTCCATCAGACTGACTGCATTAGCTTCACCCGGATTGTATACCACTCCCACGTTTTTCACGTTGGCATTAACTCTTTAATTAACGCGATATGCTGTGCGACTGGTGAAAGATCGGAAAGTCCGGTTACATTTTTTCCAGGGTGTTTCAGCGTTTTCACCAGCTTAGCACCAACAGGGTCGGTCACAGCGGTGAATACGACGGGAATTGTCCGTGTCATCGCAACTAGCGGCTTGAGCGGTTGGCGTGCAATACCCACTAACACATCTGGCTTTTCACCCACAAACTCGCGGGCAATTTGCACGGCTATCGCAGGATTCCCTTGTGCAGTTTTATAATCGAATTTGAGGTTTTTACCTTCGATATAACCTTTTTCTTTTAAACCATCGAGTAGCCCTTGGCGAGTTGCGTCTAAAGCGGGGTGTTCAACAATTTGAGAGACGGCAACCGATACTGTTTTGGCAAGAATGGTTGGGGAAGAGAGTAATGTCGCCCCTGCAAGAACTGCGGTAGCGAATAGTTGGCCTGCTTTCATCTTAACTCCTTGATTACATACCTAAACGTACACGTCAATCACATCAACAACCTTGTCAGTGATTCACAACGAGTGTTCATGCCTTGTACGGCACATTAGGTAATAAAGCACACATATTCTTCTGAACAATTTGGCTTTAATAACGCGTATCATCGACATTACAGTAGATAGACGCGGTTACCTCAGCCATCGTGATTAATAATAATTTTTCATACAAAAACTGCATTCACTGCAGTTATGCCATTATTACCAGCATCAATAGACAAAAGGAAGCATCAAAGTATCAATATGAAAGAAAAACAGTAAGGAAAAAGATAAACGAGGGAAAAAACAATTAGGCACTTGAATAATAAGCAGTCTAGCTACCACTCAGATCACAAGCACCCGAATTTAAATTTGTGGTGCGAAAACAGGACTATCACGCCTCCCCTGCACACAGGTTATCCAATCTCTTCAATTCAAAACCAACGTTCTAAAGAAGATTCATCTAGATGGCGAAAAGCACGGTTTAATACGGTTGCTAACTCTTTATAGCGCGGCCGTGATTTTGCAGGTTCTAAAGCAAACCCAGATTCAGTGATTTTCTGATGAATTTCACGATACCAAGACGCTAAACTCGGTGGTAAGTGAGTGTTTGCTCGCTGTCCTAACCACCACATCCCTTGCAAAGGCATACTGAGCGCGAACAGAGCGATGATAATCGATTGAGGCATTGCTCCCGCATTGTGGAATACCATTTGCGTTAACACACTAATCGCAGCAACAGCAGGCATGACTTTGATACCGAACTTGGTCGCTTTAATAATGCGCTGTTCCGGAAAAATGAGGTTGAGCTCCTTGCGTACAGGCCAGATATCCATGTATTTCTGACCATCTTTTAAACAGTAGATGATGCCGACTCTGTTACTCATAAGCAGTTTCTCACTCTCTAATGCGGCCATTTCTTAAAAAATAGTTGAATGATTCAACAAATGACGCAAAAATTTGACTAAAGCTAATATTGATTCAAATTTTTTTTGTTATATTAGCCCATTGTCGCTATCCTTTGCGGACTTTTTTCGCTTCATTGTTGCTCGATATACTAAGTATGGCAACTAAGAAGCAAATTAGCACGGAATGCTAAGACGATTTTTTGACTTTATCACGTCTTTTACAGATGGATTTTATTTTTTTATTGACCAAGATTAGTACGTATCCCAAGGATTGCACTACTCTTGGGAAAATTTTTACCCTTACGAATAAACAGGTAGTTACTCATGTCTAAGCTAGTTTTAGTTTTAAACTGCGGTAGTTCTTCGCTTAAGTTCGCAGTCGTGGACGCTGATAACGGCAACGAGCACCTTTCAGGTTTGGCAGAATGCCTTCTGCTTCCAGAAGCTCGCATCAAGTGGAAACTTGATGGTAAACACGAAGCGCAACTTGGCAACGGAGCCGCTCACGATGAAGCACTTGCTTTCATCGTCGAAACTATTCTTGCTTCTAAGCCAGAATTGGCAGAGCAGCTAAAAGCAATTGGTCACCGTGTTGTACACGGCGGCGAAAAATTCACTCAATCTGCATTGATTGATAACGACGTACTACAAGGTATTGAAGATTGTGCAGCACTTGCACCACTTCATAACCCAGCACACATTGTTGGTATCAAAGCAGCACAAAAAGCATTCCCAGCACTGAAAAACGTTGCTGTGTTTGACACTGCTTTCCACCAAACGATGCCTGAAGAGGCTTACCTATACGCTCTACCATACAGCTTGTATAAAGAGCACGCTATCCGTCGTTACGGTATGCACGGTACTTCTCACCTATTCATCGCTCGTGAAGCGGCTGAACGTCCTAGGCAAACCAGCTAATGAACTTAACATCATTAACTGTCACCTAGGTAACGGTGCATCTGTGTGTGCAATCAAAAACGGCCAATCTGTTGACACTTCAATGGGTTCTAACTCCTCTTGAAGGCCTAGTCATGGGTACTCGTTGTGGTGACATCGATCCTGCGATCATTTTCCACCTACACGACACACTTGGTTACTCTGTAGCAGACATCAACAAAATGTTGACTAAAGAATCTGGCCTACAAGGTCTAACTGAAGTGACTTCTGATTGCCGTTTCGTTGAAGAAAACTACGGTCAAAAAGAAGAAGCGACTCGCGCAATGGACGTATTCTGCCACCGTTTGGCGAAATACGTTGCAGGCTACACTGCAAGCCTGACGGTCGTCTAGACGCTATTGTCTTCACTGGTGGTATCGGTGAAAACTCTGCACCTATCCGTGAAATGGTTCTTAACCGTCTTGCAATCCTAGGTGTGGAAATTGATGGTGAAGCAAACCTTAAAGCACGCTTCGGCGGCGAAGGTGTGATCACTTCTGACGCAAGCCGCGTTCCAGCAATCGTTATTTCAACTAACGAAGAATTAGTTATTGCTGAAGATACTGCTCGACTAGCAGGTATCTAATTTCTACTCTACTGGCTAACGAAATTCGTTAGCCAGTGTTTCATTGGGCTTAACTCCTATTCCACCAATTAATTAGGAATAAGTAGTTAGGCTTTGTGTCCTCTCAATCTAAGTGATTAGATTGCAATCAATTGTTAGAGGTATTGAACGAATGTCCCGTACTATTATGCTTATCCCTATCAGCTCAGGTGTTGGTTTAACCAGCGTGAGCATGGGTACCCTACGCGCAGCTGAGCGCAAAGGTGTAAGCGTTTCTTTCTACAAACCAATTGCCCAACCTCGTCAAGGTGGCGATCAACCAGACCTGACTTCTACTATGTCGGTAAAGACATTAAAATCGCGGAACCAATCGCGATGTCAGTGGCTGAAAATTGGCTTGGTACTGAACAAACTGACGTTCTTTTAGAAACTATTGTTGAACGTTACAACCAAATCAATGACGCTGATGTTACTCTTATCGAAGGTCTAGTACCGACTCGTAAACACCCATTTGCTAACCAAGTGAACGCGGATATCGCGGCAACTCTTGGGCGCAGAAATCGTGTTTGTTGCTAGCCCTGGCTTAGATAACCCAACTCAGCTTAAAGAGCGTATCGAAGTAGCATGTTCTAACTTCGGCGGCACTAAAAACAAAAACATCAAAGGCGTTATCATTAACAAACTTAACGCTCCTGTTGATGAAGCTGGCCGCACTCGCCCAGACCTATCAGAAATCTTTGATGGTTCTGACGCAGCACAGCAAGCTAACGTTGCTGTAATGGAAATTTTCAACTCTAGCCCTATTCGCGTGCTAGGTTGTGTGCCTTGGAATATCGATCTAATCGCAACTCGTGCTATCGATATGGCTAAGCACCTAAATGCTGACATCATTAACGAAGTGTGAAATCAATACTCGCCGCGTTAAAAGTATCACTTTCTTGTGCTCGTTCAATCACTAACATGATTGAACACTTTAAACCAGGTTCACTGCTTGTTACTTCAGCTGACCGTCCAGACGTTATCGTTGCTGCTTCGATCTTTGCGTCACTATCTCGCAAGGAGAAAAGATTGGTCTGATTGGCCATAATGGTTGCGGTAAAAGTACCTTGATCAAAGTATTAAGTGGTCGCCAAGAAGCAACTCTAGGTCAGGTTTCAGTGTCACAACGTTGCTTATTGGGATATGTAGAACAATCTTTACCTGCAAACCTTCTACAAAGTACAGTATTAGAAGCGTTACAAGAACGTTTATTAGCGACTGACCACTGGCAAGCTGAGTGTCTATTAGCGGATTTAGGTTTTGCCGAAGCCGAGTATCAACGTACTGTAAACCAACTTAGCGGTGGACAGCAAATACGTTTACTACTGGCAAGGGCTGTGATTACAAAGCCAGATTTATTGTTACTTGATGAACCAAGTAACCATTTAGATCTTCCCTCGATGTTGTGGTTAGAATCATTTTTATCCCAATGGAAGGGCAGTTTTGTCTTGGTTTCACACGACGATGTGTTGTTAGACAAGGTGACTAATTCCACTTGGATTATGCGTGATTCCTCGCTGTATTATTATGATTTACCCTGCTCACAAGCAAGAGAACAGTTAGCTGCCAAGGATTGCGCGGACGAACAACGTTTTGCTAGTGAACAGCAAGAGATTGAGCGCCTTGATCAAAGTGCAAAACGGTTAGCTCAATGGGGTAAAACCTACGATAACGAAGATTTAGCTCGAAAGCAAAAACCATGCAACGGCGTAAAACGCGTTTAATCGAGCAGCAAACTGAGTTAAGTGATGGTACGCCGTGGATATTATCGTTAAAGGGTAATGCTTTGCCCGCGATCGTTTAGTTGAATTTTCTACGTGGAATGTTTGTGTTGAGCAGAGCTGTATTCCACTGTTTGTCGCTCCTTTTATGCAGGTTAAAAGTGGTGATGCGGATTGCTATCATGGGCGCAAATGGTTGCGGAAAATCAACGCTATTACGTCATTTATATCAGCACTATCAACAACCCATGATTGATGAGGTCAGCTGCCATGACCAATGTCGGATTGGTTATTATGATCAATCGTTACAGCAAGTGAGTAGTGAGGCGTCATTAAATAACGCTCTACGACCATTTGCGAATGTCAGTGATGATGTGCAGTAAGCAAGCGCTGATTAATGCGGTTTTACTTATGAACGGACACAGCAAATGGTCAGTGAATTAAGTGGCGGTGAACGAGCGAGATTGTTGTTTACAGGATTGTCGTTGGCTCAATATCATCTTCTCATGCTTGATGAACCGACTAACCACCTTGATTTAGAGGGTAAGAACAACTTGCCGATACCTTATCGCATTTGCCGGTGGTGTTTTGTTGGTCAGTCATGATCGCCGACTTATTGAAACCTGTTGTACTCGGTTCTGGGTTATTGTTGATAACAAGTTATGTGAATATTTGGACGTTAACGAAGCTTATTCCCACCTAGATACAGCGGTTTAAACCGTCCAGTAAGCCTAGTGAATCGCACGATCACATAAGTCAGACTGACTATGAACTCGTTGATGAAGAAGCACTTCTGGTACGTTTAGTTGAATTAGAACAGCGATTAGCCGATGACTTAAACGGAAACCACGTCATCAAAAAGTGCGAAACCAGCACGCTGGCAAGAAGAAATTGA
>NZ_JADPMR010000010.1 GCF_015686695.1 Vibrio nitrifigilis
GTACCAGTTTGGAATGCTCAGTACCTTTCATCTTGTTTAAGCTGCTAGAAAGCGATTCTAGTGTAAAATCAGCACCAACCACATGACTGCCACTCATGGATGTTCTTGAGAGTGTGACGCCAAAGGTTTGCAGAAAATAGAAAAAATAGGGCTCTGTTAAACGAATTTCTCCATCCATTTGGGCACTGGTGTACCAAGGACGTTTGCGCGGATCAAATTGGTTATCCAAGGATTTTCTAAACCCCACTTCTTGCTGCTGAGAATTGAAAAAATACACATCATTGGTGCCATCAACTTTTGTGCGATTAACAAATAACGAAGCGGTGTCGGGGGCGTTAAATCGTTTCCGTTCCTGTTCAGTGAAAAGGGGACGAAGCATCGTAAAATCACCATTGTTCGCACCAAAATAGAGAGCGACGAGGTGAGGGTTGCGCTTAAACGTGGTTTCAATGGCTGAAAGCCAAAATGGTTTATCATAGATAGGTGATTCAGTTTCAACAAAGCGACTGTGAGCCATAAAATCCAGCGCCGAAAAAATCGGTGCTGTGGTCTTTTGAAACGCAGACTGTAATTTCTGACTGTTTTCTTCACTCACTGCCTTAGCGCTTCCCATCAGTAAATGCTGTGAATGTTGGTAACTAATAGTGATAAGCACAATGCCTATCAGGCTAGTAAGTACCAAAAATAAGCTACTAATGTGAATACTGAGTGAATAGCGATGTTTCTTCATAAAACAGTCCTAATGCGGCTAACGGCTTAAGTATTGTTCACGTGTGAAAGGTTGCAAAATGAATCACTGAAAAGGTGAAGAACACCGCTCTATGAGTGCAAGTTACAAGAAGTTACATCATTAACGCGTAGGTTTGACGAAAATTAAATTCAACAAGATGAATAAAGGCTCGCTGCAGTTTAAAGGTGAAAAAAGTGATGAAGCACCGAATTTTTTTCTAAATACGAAGGTCAATTACTAGAAACTGATGTTGAAGTCGATCCAGTTGGTGAATTATCTGGTGTTTACCGTCACGTTGGCGCAGCAGGTACAACTATGCGTCCAACTAAAGAAGGTCCAATGATGCTTTTCAATAACGTGAAAGGCTTCACTAAATCTCCTGTTGCTATCGGTGTTCTTGCTAGCCGTGCTCGTACTGCGCTTCTTCTAGGTCACAAACCTGAAAACCTTGGCCGTGCCATGATGAACGCTGTAAACAACCCAATCAAACCGGTTGTTGTTGACCAGGCAGCATGTCAAGAAGTAGTTCACCTAGCAAGCGATCCTGATTTTGATATCCGTAAAATCATCCCAGCACCAACAAACACTGTTGAAGATGCAGGTCCATACGTCACTCTAGGTCTTGTTTACGCAGAAGATCCAGAAACTGGCGAAAGTGACGTAACTATCCACCGTCAATGTTTCCAAGCTCGTGATGAAGTGTCTATCTTCTTCTCCCCCGGTCGTCACATCGACGTATTCCGTCAAAAAGCGGAAGCAGCAGGCAAACCATTACCAATCACGGTGAACATTGGTCTAGACCCAGCGGTATACGTTTCAGCATGTTTCGAGCCACCAGTAACTCCAATTGGTTTTAACGAACTAGAAATCGCTGGTGCTTTCCGTAACAAAGCAGTCGAACTTGTACAAGCTAAAACAGTGGATACTAAAGCAATTGCTCACGCTGAAATCGTTATTGAAGGCGAAATCATGCCGGATTACCGCGTTGTTGAAGACCAAAACAGCAACACTGGTAAAGCAATGCCTGAATTCCCAGGATACACTGGCGGTGCAAACCCTAGCCTTCCTGTGATCAAAGTGAAATCTGTGACCACTCGTACAAACCCAATCACTCAAACTTGTATTGGTTGCAGTGAAGAGCACGTTTCTCTAGCGGGTATCTGTACTGAAGCAAGCATTCTGTCTATGACTGAACGTGCAATGCCAGGTCGTGTGAAAAACGTTTACGCGCACTCTTCAGGCGGCGGTAAATTGATGGCTGTAATGCAATTCGAAAAACAATCGCCAAAAGACGAAGGTT
>NZ_JADPMR010000011.1 GCF_015686695.1 Vibrio nitrifigilis
TGGTTGTTAGTAAGGATAAAAATAAATCGCGGCCGAAAATATGGAGACTCTATTTGGATGAGTTCGGAAGAATCTTAAGAGATTCTCAAGGGAATCTTGTTGGATTCTCATAAGAATCTCATGAGATTAACTGTATGATTTTAAAGAAATAATTGTCTTTAAGAATCTCTTAAGATTCTCGTTAAGTACTTGAAATATAAGGAAACGCATGTTCGAATTTTTCGACAGATTCTAATTAGATTCTTCTGTTATAGGGTTGAGAGAATCTCTTAAGAATCTTAAGAGATTCTAATTTCCTCCATATTTCCTTTATTTCAAAACCTCTATTTTCTAAAACGATTCCTCTATCTTGCAGAGTTCTCCTATTTTCTGACGCACTTCGCTTGTCGCATTGATGTCCCTGGTCAAATTGCTTCGCAAATTAACCAGGGACATCAATGTGTGGACAAAATGTATAGTTTTAAGGCTTTGGAGGGAAAAATCGCATCAAATAGATCTAAGGTTTTTACCTTTCTGAGTCCCTCTAAAAGCGTTGTAAACTTTCAAAACGATCAGGGCATAGAGTTGGGTGGTTTGGGGTGTAAAAAGCGCGTCTCGAGCATTTGAGAGGCTCTAAAGGGTGTTTTGAATGCTTAATCCGGCCATTGAACATAAAAGGGATAATGTGACCCTCTGTGTGTCTCCATCGAGCAAGTTTTTGCCCCCTAAATGGTCATGATAGACTCTTTTTTTTATGAAGGATTTTTTTTATGGCTAGGTCTGAAAAATATATATCAATAATTATATTTACGGTTTTTATTTTGGCTTTTTCATCTGCTAGTGGGTATCAATTTATTGGGGATTGGTTTGAAAAAATAATCAATGGCGCAGGGATGTTTATTTCTCTTCTTGTCATGGTTGCGTTATTTGGTATTTATAAAGGCGCAGCGCTTTTTTTCAAGTAAGCAATTGAAAATACTAGCATACTGTATGGTTTGTATTACTTTACTAACTTACCTATACCCTCTATTTAAGTATACTGAACAAGATAGCAGAGACTTTATGTCGACGTTTATTTACGACGTGGTCATCAATATCATTATCTTTATTCTTTTAATCAAGGAAGCCAAAAAATGAGTACTGCAAATATAATTTCACAATTAAAAGCTGGCTCTCCTCTTATAACTTTATTAAGATGGTGAAGGGGCGTTTTTGACGACAGAAGTAGTGCAGATGAATTGTATTCGGATTTAATTCCTGTATTACAAGATTTTTTACTTCAAGGACGCAGATTCAATGATCCTTCGGTTCAGCATATCGTTCACATTCTTAGCGAGTTACCACCGGAAGGAGCAAGAAGACGAAATTTCGTAAAGAAATATCTCCAAGATGAATATACATTAAGAGACTTACCTGCTGATCCAAGGCAAATCCCGTATGGGTTTTGGTATTGATTGTACAGATGCGGTTAAATAAAACTAAAGGTTGATAAGGACGGGGGCTGTTTATGAAACAGAAGAAAGATCATTTGCGATCTTTTTTTTTTTCGACGTAACCTTTCTCCAGATGTGAAAAAACCACCGTTGGCGCGGTGGTTTTTTCGGAATACTTACGGGTTCAGGGCCTTTGTAAGTCCTTTCATGATAGTCATTATGTAAGAGCACTTCAAGACCTCTGTAAGTTTCCTGCCCTCTATTTGGATTCAAGATGTTTATTGGATAGAGCGACGCACATTAGCCACCGACCAAGGGAAGTCCGAAAGGTGGCAGGTAAAGGCATTTATCAGAACTTGCGAAAGCACGATAACACCGCCCCGTTGTAGCTGCTAGATGGGGACAAGCGGAAAAGGAAAAACTGATAGATGTTGTGAGACTCGGATGGGGGCGAAAGCTTTACTCACAGCGCAGGGCAGCCCGAAAGGGTAAGAGACAAAACTCCAACGGAAAGCGACCATAAATGATGCCAAAATTCATTGCGAATTTGGTAGGGGTCGGCGCAGCCGAAAGGCTGTTTTCCTACAAAAAAAAACACTTGTTGTGCGCGGAGCGCAAGCGTTCCATTCTCTCGATCTCTCTTAACGATTGTGGGCAATCTGTTGGTCGGCTTGCCGTCCACATATTGTCCATCATGAGTGCTCGTTCTTACTATTTTTTTATCACACCTAACGCAGTTTACACTGCTGGTATTTAGTCCTTTTACGGGAAGGCTTTTGGGTGTGCACAGCTTAAATTATCGCCGTGCACGTTTTCCCCTCAAACCTTTGTTGTACTTGGGTTTAGAGCGTATACGTGTAGGCATAGGCGATCACGGCCACAACGCCTGCGATTGTTACTGCAGCTGTCAGTTGAACGATGTTGTCTAGTAGCCAATTTGTTGGGTTCTTCATTCGTAAGCCTTCTCTTATTCTTTTGTTGCAATGTAACGTGGAATATTCCTAACTCAATCGCCGTTATTGGCTTAAATGCCATGGAACTTGGCGCCAAAATATCTGTTTTAGCTTTTTTAGCCGGTCATATTGGGGGCTGGTTTAATGCGTAAATTGTTAGGTACTACACCCCTCGCAAATCTACGATTTGCGAGGGGTTAGTACCTAAATTTACGCATTAAACCAGCCCCAATATGACCGGCTAAAAAAGCTAAAACAGATATTTTGGCGCCAAGTTCCATGGCATTTAAGCCAATAACGGCGATTGAGTTAGGAATATTTCCACGTTACATTGCAACAAAAGAATAAAGAGAAGGCTTACGAATGAAGAACCCAACAAATTGGCTACTAGACAACATCGTTCAACTGACAGCTGCAGTAACAATCGCAGGCGTTGTGGCCGTGATCGCCTATGCCTACACGTATACGCTCTAAACCCAAGTACAACAAAGGTTTGAGGGGAAAACGTGCACGGCGATAATTTAAGCTGTGCACACCCAAAAGCCTTCCCGTAAAAGGACTAAATACCAGCAGTGTAAACTGCGTTAGGTGTGATAAAAAAATAGTAAGAACGAGCACTCATGATGGACAATATGTGGACGGCAAGCCGACCAACAGATTGCCCACAATCGTTAAGAGAGATCGAGAGAATGGAACGCTTGCGCTCCGCGCACAACAAGTGTTTTTTTTGTAGGAAAACAGCCTTTCGGCTGCGCCGACCCCTACCAAATTCGCAATGAATTTTGGCATCATTTATGGTCGCTTTCCGTTGGAGTTTTGTCTCTTACCCTTTCGGGCTGCCCTGCGCTGTGAGTAAAGCTTTCGCCCCCATCCGAGTCTCACAACATCTATCAGTTTTTCCTTTTCCGCTTGTCCCCATCTAGCAGCTACAACGGGGCGGTGTTATCGTGCTTTCGCAAGTTCTGATAAATGCCTTTACCTGCCACCTTTCGGACTTCCCTTGGTCGGTGGCTAATGTGCGTCGCTCTATCCAATAAACATCTTGAATCCAAATAGAGGGCAGGAAACTTACAGAGGTCTTGAAGTGCTCTTACATAATGACTATCATGAAAGGACTTACAAAGGCCCTGAACCCGTAAGTATTCCGAAAAAACCACCGCGCCAACGGTGGTTTTTTCACATCTGGAGAAAGGTTACGTCGAAAAAAAAAAGATCGCAAATGATCTTTCTTCTGTTTCATAAACAGCCCCCGTCCTTATCAACCTTTAGTTTTATTTAACCGCATCTGTACAATCAATACCAAAACCCATACGGGATTTGCCTTGGATCAGCAGGTAAGTCTCTTAATGTATATTCATCTTGGAGATATTTCTTTACGAAATTTCGTCTTCTTGCTCCTTCCGGTGGTAACTCGCTAAGAATGTGAACGATATGCTGAACCGAAGGATCATTGAATCTGCGTCCTTGAAGTAAAAAATCTTGTAATACAGGAATTAAATCCGAATACAATTCATCTGCACTACTTCTGTCGTCAAAAACGCCCTTCACCATCTTTAATAAAGTTATAAGAGGAGAGCCAGCTTTTAATTGTGAAATTATATTTGCAGTACTCATTTTTTGGCTTCCTTGATTAAAAGAATAAAGATAATGATATTGATGACCACGTCGTAAATAAACGTCGACATAAAGTCTCTGCTATCTTGTTCAGTATACTTAAATAGAGGGTATAGGTAAGTTAGTAAAGTAATACAAACCATACAGTATGCTAGTATTTTCAATTGCTTACTTGAAAAAAGCGCTGCGCCTTTATAAATACCAAATAACGCAACCATGACAAGAAGAGAAATAAACATCCCTGCGCCATTGATTATTTTTTCAAACCAATCCCCAATAAATTGATACCCACTAGCAGATGAAAAAGCCAAAATAAAAACCGTAAATATAATTATTGATATATATTTTTCAGACCTAGCCATAAAAAAATCCTTCATAAAAAAAAGAGTCTATCATGACCATTTAGGGGGCAAAAACTTGCTCGATGGAGACACACAGAGGGTCACATTATCCCTTTTATGTTCAATGGCCGGATTAAGCATTCAAAACACCCTTTAGAGCCTCTCAAATGCTCGAGACGCGCTTTTTACACCCCAAACCACCCAACTCTATGCCCTGATCGTTTTGAAAGTTTACAACGCTTTTAGAGGGACTCAGAAAGGTAAAAACCTTAGATCTATTTGATGCGATTTTTCCCTCCAAAGCCTTAAAACTATACATTTTGTCCACACATTGATGTCCCTGGTTAATTTGCGAAGCAATTTGACCAGGGACATCAATGCGACAAGCGAAGTGCGTCAGAAAATAGGAGAACTCTGCAAGATAGAGGAATCGTTTTAGAAAAATAGAGGTTTTGAAATAAAGGAAATATGGAGGAAATTAGAATCTCTTAAGATTCTTAAGAGATTCTCTCAACCTATAACAGAAGAATCTAATTAGAATCTGTCGAAAAATTCGAACATGCGTTTCCTTATATTTCAAGTACTTAACGAGAATCTTAAGAGATTCTTAAAGACAATTATTTCTTTAAAATCATACAGTTAATCTCATGAGATTCTTATGAGAATCCAACAAGATTCCCTTGAGAATCTCTTAAGATTCTTCCGAACTCATCCAAATAGAGTCTCCATATTTTCGGCCGCGATTTATTTTTATCCTTACTAAACAACCATTTAGACAAATCTACGATTTGCGAGGGGTGTAGTACCTAAAATTTACGCATTAAACCAGCCCCAATATGACCGGCTAAAAAAAGCTAAAACAGATATTTTGGCGCCAAGTTCCATGGCATTTAAGCCAATAACGGCGATTGAGTTAGGAATATTTCCACGTTACATTGCAACAAAAGAATAAAGAGAAGGCTTACGAATGAAGAACCCAACAAATTGGCTACTAGACAACATCGTTCAACTGACAGCTGCAGTAACAATCGCAGGCGTTGTGGCCGTGATCGCCTATGCCTACACGTATACGCTCTAAACCCAAGTACAACAAAGGTTTGAGGGGAAAACGTGCACGGCGATAATTTAAGCTGTGCACACCCAAAAGCCTTCCCGTAAAAGGACTAAATACCAGCAGTGTAAACTGCGTTAGGTGTGATAAAAAAATAGTAAGAACGAGCACTCATGATGGACAATATGTGGACGGCAAGCCGACCAACAGATTGCCCACAATCGTTAAGAGAGATCGAGAGAATGGAACGCTTGCGCTCCGCGCACAACAAGTGTTTTTTTTGTAGGAAAACAGCCTTTCGGCTGCGCCGACCCCTACCAAATTCGCAATGAATTTTGGCATCATTTATGGTCGCTTTCCGTTGGAGTTTTGTCTCTTACCCTTTCGGGCTGCCCTGCGCTGTGAGTAAAGCTTTCGCCCCCATCCGAGTCTCACAACATCTATCAGTTTTTCCTTTTCCGCTTGTCCCCATCTAGCAGCTACAACGGGGCGGTGTTATCGTGCTTTCGCAAGTTCTGATAAATGCCTTTACCTGCCACCTTTCGGACTTCCCTTGGTCGGTGGCTAATGTGCGTCGCTCTATCCAATAAACATCTTGAATCCAAATAGAGGGCAGGAAACTTACAGAGGTCTTGAAGTGCTCTTACATAATGACTATCATGAAAGGACTTACAAAGGCCCTGAACCCGTAAGTATTCCGAAAAAACCACCGCGCCAACGGTGGTTTTTTCACATCTGGAGAAAGGTTACGTCGAAAAAAAAAAGATCGCAAATGATCTTTCTTCTGTTTCATAAACAGCCCCCGTCCTTATCAACCTTTAGTTTTATTTAACCGCATCTGTACAATCAATACCAAAACCCATACGGGATTTGCCTTGGATCAGCAGGTAAGTCTCTTAATGTATATTCATCTTGGAGATATTTCTTTACGAAATTTCGTCTTCTTGCTCCTTCCGGTGGTAACTCGCTAAGAATGTGAACGATATGCTGAACCGAAGGATCATTGAATCTGCGTCCTTGAAGTAAAAAATCTTGTAATACAGGAATTAAATCCGAATACAATTCATCTGCACTACTTCTGTCGTCAAAAACGCCCTTCACCATCTTTAATAAAGTTATAAGAGGAGAGCCAGCTTTTAATTGTGAAATTATATTTGCAGTACTCATTTTTTGGCTTCCTTGATTAAAAGAATAAAGATAATGATATTGATGACCACGTCGTAAATAAACGTCGACATAAAGTCTCTGCTATCTTGTTCAGTATACTTAAATAGAGGGTATAGGTAAGTTAGTAAAGTAATACAAACCATACAGTATGCTAGTATTTTCAATTGCTTACTTGAAAAAAGCGCTGCGCCTTTATAAATACCAAATAACGCAACCATGACAAGAAGAGAAATAAACATCCCTGCGCCATTGATTATTTTTTCAAACCAATCCCCAATAAATTGATACCCACTAGCAGATGAAAAAGCCAAAATAAAAACCGTAAATATAATTATTGATATATATTTTTCAGACCTAGCCATAAAAAAATCCTTCATAAAAAAAAGAGTCTATCATGACCATTTAGGGGGCAAAAACTTGCTCGATGGAGACACACAGAGGGTCACATTATCCCTTTTATGTTCAATGGCCGGATTAAGCATTCAAAACACCCTTTAGAGCCTCTCAAATGCTCGAGACGCGCTTTTTACACCCCAAACCACCCAACTCTATGCCCTGATCGTTTTGAAAGTTTACAACGCTTTTAGAGGGACTCAGAAAGGTAAAAACCTTAGATCTATTTGATGCGATTTTTCCCTCCAAAGCCTTAAAACTATACATTTTGTCCACACATTGATGTCCCTGGTTAATTTGCGAAGCAATTTGACCAGGGACATCAATGCGACAAGCGAAGTGCGTCAGAAAATAGGAGAACTCTGCAAGATAGAGGAATCGTTTTAGAAAAATAGAGGTTTTGAAATAAAGGAAATATGGAGGAAATTAGAATCTCTTAAGATTCTTAAGAGATTCTCTCAACCTATAACAGAAGAATCTAATTAGAATCTGTCGAAAAATTCGAACATGCGTTTCCTTATATTTCAAGTACTTAACGAGAATCTTAAGAGATTCTTAAAGACAATTATTTCTTTAAAATCATACAGTTAATCTCATGAGATTCTTATGAGAATCCAACAAGATTCCCTTGAGAATCTCTTAAGAA
>NZ_JADPMR010000012.1 GCF_015686695.1 Vibrio nitrifigilis
TGGCGGTTCTTGCTTCAGATAATATTCAACATGGCCCTGTTGAAATACTTTTGACCATTGATGAAGAAGCTGGCATGACTGGCGCTTCAAACCTTGAACCGAATTTACTCGAAGCCGAAATTTTACTGAATACCGATTCGGAGCAGGAAGGAGAAGTCTACGTTGGTTGTGCCGGAGGAATTGATAGTGAAATATTTCTGCCACTGGAGAAAGAACCAGTACCTGAAGGAATAAAAGCTTTTGAGCTAAGCCTGAAAGGACTGTGTGGTGGTCATTCTGGGGTTGATATACACCTTGGCAGGGCCAATGCGAACAAATTAATGGGACGGTTTCTGGCTAAATACGCTCATGAACTAGAAATCAAAGTGGCAAAATTTACCGGTGGTTCGCTACGTAACGCCATCCCAAGGGAAGTATTTTTGACCGGAGTTATTCCGGAGCATAAACTTTCTAAATTAAATATCAGCCTGGAAGAATACCTCTATTGCATAAAACAGGAGTTTTCTTCAATCGAAACGAACCTCAATATGTCTTTATCGATGACTGATGAAACATTGCCATATATCTGGACCCAAAACACACAAAATTCATTTATTAATCTGCTCAATGCCATTCCAAATGGTGTCATGAGAATGAGCTCAGATTTTTCCGGTATTGTTGAAACCTCTCTTAATGTCGGAGTCATTACAACTGAAGAAGAACATATTTCCATTATCAGCCTGATTCGTTCATTAATTGATTCCGGAAAGGAAGAAGTCGAAGGAATACTCACATCTTTGTCTTCTTTATCGGGTGCAAAAATTGAATTCAGTGGTCAGTATCCGGGCTGGAAACCGGATCCGGATTCAGAAATAATGAAACTATTCCGATCCATCTATGAAAATATGTACGGCCATAAACCCAACATAATGGTCATTCACGCAGGTCTGGAATGTGGGTTGTTTAAAAAGCCCTACCCTCATATGGACATGATATCTTTCGGTCCGACCATTAAGCATCCCCACTCTCCGGATGAAATGGTAGAAATAAAAACCGTCGAACAATTTTGGCAACAGCTAACCGCCACTTTGGAAAACATTCCCGAAAAATAATAAAAAGCCCCGATCATTTATGAACGGGGCCATTTTATAACAGTAATAATGTAAAATTTAAAAAATGGCATTCCAAACCACTGCCGTAACAAGAACCGGACAAACCACTTTGACATAAACCGGCCATATACGTCCGAAGAAACGGTTTTCAAAATCAGGGAATCCCTGCTTGAGTTCATTCACTTTTCTATTTCTTTTCCATACCCACCCGCCAAAGATGCAGAACATCAAAGCAGCAATCGGTTGAAGGTATTGCGTTGCCAGCGTCGCAACCAAACCAAACATAGAAGAAAAAGAAAAGAGAATAACCCCGCTGAACAGGGCGATCAGGATACCCAACCCCCATGTTGAGACATTTCTTGAGACATTAAAACGTTCACTTACCAAAGTAACCGGGCACTCCAGCATTGAAATTGAAGAAGTTAATGCTGCAATCGTTAACAGCAGGAAAAAGATCAAAGATACAATGCTTCCCCAAGAACCCAGACCTTCAAACATCATAGGCAAAACTCTGAAAACCAAAGTATCAGAATTTAACAAACTGCCATCGGAAGAATAAATCTCGACTCCCTGAGCCATCGCCACAAACATCGCAGGCATAACCACCAAACCAGCAATAAAGGCAACAGCAGTATCTACTAAAGTGACACTCAGCGCCATCTTTGGCAGATTAGCACTCTTACTCAGATAAGAACCATAAATCAGCATTGAACAACCACCAATGGTCAAAGAGAAAAATCCTTGTCCCATCGCAGCAAGGAGCAGATCTTTATCCCATATCTTGGAAAAATCCGGGATTAGATACATCTTCAGTCCATCAACAGCACCGGGCTGAAACATAATGTAAACAAACAATCCGGCAAACAGAATAAACAAAGAAGGCATTAGTCTGACAGACCACTTTTCAATACCCCGCTTAATTCCTCCCTGAACGATCAAAATAGTCAGAAGATAAAAAATAACCGCACCAAATATATTTCTCT